>JAPEVH010000045.1 GCA_026645415.1 Candidatus Electronema sp. | reverse complement strand
CTCTCCAGCGCCGATGGTACTGCGTGGGTGACTACGTGGGAGAGTAGGCCGCCGCCGATTCTTTTTTAAGCCTTCATCTGATTGATGCACTCTCGTGCTCGCAGATGAAGGCTTTTTTTGTTTATATGGAAAGATCGAACAAAATAGAGTATTTTTCTTTATGTGAAAGATGCAGCAGCATAAAAAAATAAAACATGGAGGGTAACCAAATGAAAGAACTACTGAAAAATGTGATGTACGCTGGTGTCGGAGCTGCGTTCCTGACTCGCGAAAAACTTGAGGAACTTGGTAAGGAACTCGCAGACAAAGGGAGCCTCTCGGTAGAAGAGGGCAAAGCATTTGTTGAAGATTTTCTGAAAAAATCAGAATCCGCTAAAAACAACTTAGAGCAGTGGATTGGTCGCAAGGTTGATGAGCGACTTAAAACATGCTGCTGCGCCAATACAGAGGAGCTTGCTGAGTTACGTCGTAAAGTTGAGACCCTAGAAGCCGCGCTGGCACAAGAAAAAAACTGCCAGCAAGACGAGCAAGCTTAACAACGAATGGTCAGTCTCAGACAGTTCGGGGCAGTTAACCGGACTTTTCGACATTTAGGCCGTTATCAGCAGATTCTGGGGGTACTGCTGCGCTATGGTCTCAGTGATTTGGTTGATCATTTGCATCTTGACCAGTATTTAGAAACTGGTCTTCAGATGCTCAGTCGTAAATCTCGCGAGCACGAACAAATTGACCGCTACTCCCGGCCTGAGCGGTTACGTATGGCTTTAGAAGAGCTGGGACCAACCTTTATTAAACTTGGCCAGCTTCTCTCTGTACGCCCGGACATTGTATCACCAGAGTACCTGAAAGAACTGACTAAGCTCCAAGACGAAGTACCTCCTTTTTCTTATGAGGAGGTACAAAAAATTTTCTATGAAGAGTTAGGCAAAGATCCAACCGACCTGTTTACCAGCTTTGGTTCCGAGCCGCTGGCTGCTGCCTCAATAAGTCAAGTGCATCATGCCCGGCTCCTTATTCGTGGGCAAGACGGTAGCGAGCAAGAGCGCAGGGTCGTCGTTAAAGTACAGCGCCCCAGCCTAGAAAAAAATATCTCTATTGATCTAGAGATACTAGCCCGTATTGCCCAGCTCATGGAGGATCATCTCCAAGAAGTACGCGGCCACCGTCCCACCGCCATTGTCCAAGAATTTTCCCGCAGCCTGTCGCGGGAAATTGATTTCACCATTGAACTAGCTAATATCCAGCACTTTGCTCGTCAATTCGCAGGTTGCCGGGAGATCTATGTACCTGAGCCATATCCTGCTTTCTCTACAACCAAAATTTTGGTTATGGAACGAATTGAAGGGGTCAAGGCTTCAGATATTAAGAAACTTCAAGAAAAAGGGTATAATCTAAGTTTGCTTGCCGAGCGTGGAGCCAGATTGGTGATGGAACAGGTTTTCACCCACGGCTTTTTTCATGCTGATCCCCATCCTGGAAACATTTTCTTTTTACCAAACAATATAGTCTGCTTCATCGATTTTGGCCAGATGGGCAGACTGCTCTTCAAAGACCGAGAGAGTTTTATCGAACTTGTATCGAGCATTGTTTCTGGTGATGAAGTAAAGGTTACAGCCGCAGTTCTTAATATGACCGTTCAGCAGGGTGAGTTTGATCGAGATACACTCATCTTAGATATTAGTGAGTTAATAAGTCGTTACCTGCATCTCTCTATTGGGGAAATGGAGATTGGTAAAATTCACTGGGAACTACTGCGGCTCTTTAGTCGCCATAATATGTTTTTGAAGCCAGGTCTTTATCTGATGCTTAAAGCTCTAGGTACTGCCGAAGGCGTAGGGCGAATGCTTGACCCAGAGCAAGAAATGCTCTCTTTAGCAAAGCCTTTTATTAAAAAAATAAAGCAAGAACAATTCTCAGCTCGACGGTTATTAATAGAGGCCGCAGACACTGGCAGTCAATATCTGCATCTACTCCGTGACCTACCTGCTGAGACTCGCAGCGTCCTTGCGATGCTCAGACAAGGGAAGGTACGCTTAGAGTTAGAGCATTATGGGTTACGGCCTATGGAAAAAGCACTTTATCGGGTTTCTAACCGCATTGCCTTCGCTATAGTTCTTGCCGCGTTAATTATTGGCTCCTCTTTAATTGTCCTCTCTGGTATCAAACCAAAATGGCATGATATTCCGATTATCGGCATAGTCGGCTTTCTTATTGCTGGCTGTATGGGCTTTGGCCTACTCATTTCTATCCTCCGGCAAGGCAGAGGAAGAGTTTAAGTTTAACGATATGAAAAAAAAGCGTGCGGAGGCTGGAGAACTGCTTGGAAGGGAAAAAAAGAATAATTTTATTACTATTATTATTCTAATTCTTTTAGAATAATCGGGACTAATTTTGCCATTTGCATTTTAGTCAAGGCTTGGTTGCCATCCTTATCTAAAAGAGCGATGAGATGAAAATGAATTGAAGCTCCTAAGCCAGAACAACACATCACCACCAAGCCTCTTGGAGTTTTCATGACCAATTCAATACAGGCATTTAACCCAATTCTTTCTGAGGATTCTTCAGCAGAACGAAACACATCATTAAAGATTGGTCCAATATTTTCCAAATCATAATCTGTTGCATCAGCAGAATCAGCAATCAATATTTCGCCACTAAAATTCATCAACGCTGCTGTTTTATATCCTTTGATGCAGCGCAGGCTTGTAAACATATTTTCTAATGTTGTCACATTCATAGTTTTATCCTCTTGCCGTTTTTCCTGATTGCTTATTCCTGCCACAGGTTGCTGCGATTCAGCTTCTGAAAGAGGTGCTGTTCTATCTAGTTTGGGAATCTCATTTTTGCCCTCGCAGATACCGTAGCAATCTTCATCTTCCTCTAATAACTTTAAATCAGCATGACCACCCGATTCTTCATCTTTCATCTTCATGGATTCCATAATGATCGACATGAGATCGGTTTTAATCCTCTGGCGGATTTCTATCTTTGGCAAGGCCTTGATTTGAAACTGAACATTGTCCATAGCAATAATTTTTTGAGCTGCCTTTTCTTCTCGTAGACCATCATATTCCGCATCATAGAGTTTGCCCCGATTAACATAGAGCAAGCCTTTATTTTTCGGTGAATTACCCACTTCAAGCAGGCAGGTTCTCCCATCAATTTCCAAAAGCTGAAGAAAGGCACCAACAGAAATACCTTTCAAACTACCGCTGGTGATGTCCTCATTAAGTATTCCTGTAACAATTTTTACAAGCTGCTTTACCTTAATCGGCTTCATAAGGATCTGCCGTACTCTTGGGCGGAGCTGCTCTATTTTCTCCTGATCAACACAGCCTGTGATAACAACAACTGGAATATGTGGATGGAAATTTTCTATATAATCAACAAGATCCCAGCCGCTAATATCGCCCGGCATGATCAAATCTGTGACCAGCAAGGAAATGTCCTCTTGGCCAAGAATTTCCACAGCCTCTCTGCCATTGCTGGCATAAACTGGCGTGAAAAAATCACCATAGCTTTTTAGTTGCTCTTCCAATAAGGCCAAAGCAAACAGATCATCATCAACAATGAGAATGTCATACATTGGAAACTCCCGCCACAGACGGAGAAAAAACGTCTGGAACTGCGCTGTAGGCTCGCTTAATCTGCGATAGCATTTTTGGCTGTTGCTTGTCTCTTATATGCAGAAAAATTGCCTCCATAGATCTATTTGTTTCTCCGTATAAAACCATCAAATAATACCGCATAGTATTGCTACTACTATCGTAGACTTTAGAAAGGGGATTTTTTGTAGCCCTTTCTAAAAAGGTATCATAAAAAAAACAGCGCAGTCAACTTAGGAGAATTTTTTCCAAAAAGAGGATGGGTCGTAAAAAAATCCCCCTGCCCGGTGAGAGGAGCAGAGGGATCGTCAAAGGAGGACTTGTGGCTAACTATATGATACGACCTCGGTACAGATAAGTCAATCTAGTGCGCTTTTTTTTACTGATATTTATTCTTAATAAATCCTTCTCTCCATGATTGGGAAAAACGTTGCAAAGCAGCAGCGTGATTCGTACTATGCAAAAAGAGGGCGGCTCTCTTTTTTCTTTCAACAAAATCAAGACAGGATGAACCATGCGCAAGATAGTGATTTCTACCGGCGGCGGTGATGCACCAGGTCTGAACGCGGTTATTTTTGCAGTTGTAACTTCCGCTTCAAAACTTGGCTGGGAAATTTACGGTAGTCGGCACGGCTACAGAGGTTTTCTTGACCCGGATGAACTGGTTCGTCTGACCCCGAAAGATGTCGAAGGCATCACGCCGATGGGTGGTACCATGCTTGGTACAACCAACAAGGGCAATCCTTTTGCCATGCCAGTGCCAAATCTGGCTGGAGAGGTGCAAATTGTCGATGTATCAGAACGAGTTATGGTCAGTTTCAAGCGGATGGGCTTTTATTGTCATATTGCCGTGGGCGGCGATGGCAGCTTGGATATTGCGCACCGCTTTGCCCAGATGGGAATGCCAGTGATTGGTGTGCCAAAAACGATTGATAACGACCTAGAGGCCACTGACCGCACCTTTGGTTTTGACACCGCAGTAGCCACGGCCACCGAAGCCTTGGACAAGCTGCATTCAACCGCTAAATCGCATGACCGGGTTTTAGTAGTAGAGGTTATGGGCCGCGAATCAGGCTGGATTGCTCTGTACTCTGGTATCTCTGGTGGCGCAGATGTAATTCTTTTGCCAGAGCTTCCCTTTGATATGGAAGCAGTTTGCGCCAAAATCACAGAAAATGAACTGCACGGTAAACATTATTCAATAGTTGTGGTAGCAGAAGGAGCCAAGGCAGAAGGCGGTCAGATCATCAATCGAGGCAAGGGCGAGACTGGCCGGGCTGAGGTTCTGCTCGGCGGAATTGGTGAATGGGTGGCTAAGGAGATTCAGCAGCGGATCGGCAAAGACACCCGTTCCTTGGTCTTGGGCCATCTCCAGCGTGGCGGTTCGCCAACCACCTTTGACCGTTTGCTGGCTCTGCGCTTTGGTTCGGCAGCGGTGCGCATGGCTGAGGCTGGCCAATTTGATCACATGGTTGCTTGGACTCCACCAGACATGTCTGCCGTGCCGCTAGAAGAGGCCATCCGTAATCGCAAGCATGTTGACCTAAACAGTGACAAAGTTCTAACTGCTCGTTCTATTGGTATCTGTCTTGGCGATAAGGAATGAGTGCTGCCGTTGTTCTCCGCGATATCTACAATCTTCTGCTGGTTCATTTTGGCCCGCAGCACTGGTGGCCTGGTGAAAGTCCTTTTGAAATCATGGTCGGAGCAGTGCTCACCCAGAACACAAGCTGGCAGAATGTTGAAAAAGCAATAGCCAACCTAAAGACAGCAGAGCTGCTCTCGCCAGCGGTGCTGGCTGCGCTGCCACCTGAAGTTTTAGCGGAGCATATCCGGCCCGCAGGTTATCACAATTTAAAAGCAGGCAGGTTAAAGAATCTGCTTGCCTTAATAACAGGGCAGGGTGGGGTAGAGGCACTTTTGGCCCAACCGACCGCTCTCCTGCGTGAACTGCTCTTGTCGGTTAAGGGCATTGGCCCCGAAACAGCAGACTCTATCGTCCTTTATGCAGCAGGCCAACCTGTCTTTGTCGTTGATACTTATACGCACCGCATTTTTTCTCGGCATGGTTTGATTGGGGAAGAATGCGATTATTTTCAGCTCCAAGATCTGTTTATGGACAACCTAGAAGAGGATGCTGCCCTGTTCAACGAGTATCATGCGTTACTGGTGCGGCTTGGCAAGGAGTTCTGCAAAAAAACAAAACCAAAATGCGAAGATTGCCCGCTGGCGGTTCTGGCTCGAAAAAATGGCAAAAAAGGTATTGACAATGCCAAATAGTTGTGCTACAGGCATGGTAGGGTTAATTATTTTTTTGCTAAAATAGCTAGATAATTTAATTTTACACAAAAAAAAGGAGAGCAGAAATGAAACAAAGAATAACAATTGGAACTATTTCAATAATATTGTTTGCATTACCTGCAATAGGTATTGCTGACATTGATACGAATAGCCCAACCGGTCATTATTATCAATACGCTGTTTTTAATAGTTCCAATAGTGAGTTTAAGGGCGGATATGATGTTGATTCGTATGAAGACCTTATATATGTAAATCGAGATGGAAGTCATCTCGATGTTTACCAAGTGACATTACAGGACAGCGATGGAGACGGAGTCCTTGAACCTGATCAGCATCCTCAGAATATCGGATCGGATGAGCTTCTTGGCACTGCTGATGATCAGGTAGGTGTCAAGCCCCGTATGATAATATACCAAAAAGGAGCTGGCCGTTGTTTCGAGCTTGGGAACGGATCAGCAAGATATTGTCAGAACAAGAACAGCCCGGTTTGTCATCATGAACATCACACTACATA
>JAPEVH010000001.1 GCA_026645415.1 Candidatus Electronema sp. | reverse complement strand
GGTGAGTTGTGTGTAGCTGTGCATGCGCGCTCCTCTTGCTTGGTGGTGAGAAATGAGCCATCATACTACCACAACTCACTCTTTTCTCAAACCAGCAAAAGTTGCACTTACAACTTGAATTCACCGTCCTCATCGAGCCTTTCTTCCAGATCACTGATAATGCTATCATTCAGTTTGAACAGATTCCCTTCTGGCTTCTGTTCCGCTGAGGCTGGTGGAGATTCTGCGCCTTGATTCTCTTGCGGCTTCTGTTCGGTAGTACTATTGCTTGTTTTATCTGCTGGGTTGTCCTGTCCTATCGCTTGATATGCAGTAACAGATAAAAAAAATCCAATGAGCGTAATGCCTAATGCACTACTTTTTTTGAGTTTCATGTTAAATCCTTTAAAAAGATAACTAACTGCCGTGATTGACAAATTCTTGTAAAGAAAATTAGGGCAACATATCAAGCCCGCTTATCGCAAGTAATGACTGCAATAGCTGAATGATTATGAATTGATTCGACATTCTCCGATTCAATTTCATAGGCCACAATCCGATCATCTTGATTGAGTTGTACCGCAATATCTCGAACTATATCCTCAACGAATTTTGGATTTTCATACGCCTTTTCAGTGACGTATTTTTCATCAGGCCGTTTAAGTATACCATACACCTCGCAGGAGCCTGACTGCTCGATGATTTTAATAATTTCCTCGATCCAGACAAAACGCTTTATTTCTACTGTAACAGTAACGTAAGAGCGTTGATTATGTGCTCCATAACAAGATATTTCCTTTGAACAGGGACAGAGACTGGTGATAGGCACTACTGTTTTGACAAAGATTACATATCTATTGTCAACAAGTTCACCAATTAAGGTAACTTTATAGTCCATCATACTGGCAATTCCAGATACTGGTGCATTTTTCTTAATAAAATAACGGAACGCTAACTCAATATAAGCATCTCTTGCATGGAGCATTTTCGTCATTTTTAGCAAGGTGCCTTTCATCGACTGCAAGGTAACTACAAATTCTTCTGCATTAAGAATTTCAGCAAAGCGTGACATGTGTGTGCCTTTGAAATCACAAGGCAGGTTGACATACATGCTACATTCGGCAATTGTATGCTGTCCCTTATTGAGCTGGTCTTGCACATAGACTGGCAAACGAAAATTTTTAATGCCAACCTTATTGATAGCAATCCCTCTTGAATCCACCATATTTTGAATATCAGGAAGAATTTCTGTTGTCATGCGGGGTAGAGTCATATCCGACTCCTTATTTGAAAAAACGTCATTTATCGGTTTAACGTGTGGTATATTGTTTATTTAAAATGCTTTTACCCAGCCGACAATACTCAGAACTAGATATCCAATCAGCCCAGCTTGCAAAAATATTACTGTCCATAGTCTCTTTTTTCCCTCTGTGGGTAAAAAAAGAAGCAGGCTGGTCAGAATTGTTGGAATGACAATACCAGCCCAGAATGTAGGTAAATGGCGAAGTAATTCTTGTAAACCAAGGAAAAACCACGGCCCCCCGATGTGCAGCAGACCAAAGCGTTCAGGCTCAAGCGGGGTACTGAGAAGAGCTGCTGTTCCAAGGAGCAGTAAAATGAGTGTAACAGAGTTACGCCAAAGCGTACTGTAGCGTTTGAGGTGAGGCCAGAGGCAAAAGCTACCCAGTAGCATTAGCCCAGCTATGTGATGTAGATAGACTTTCTGTACTCCTACTGCGCTAATATCAAACAGAAGTTTATTGAGCGGTTTGCCTAACAGGGGAATGGAGAGAACAATATTTTCCGCAATCGCCCCAGCCGCTTCACCAGTGGCATCATTACGGAGTATGTAGCCTGTGAAGAGCAAAAAAAGGCTGACTGGAGCAACAGAACTCAAACGTAGCCAAGCCAATTGACTGAACGAACTACTATTCTCCCAGATCACAAGGCCAAGGTGAAGCAGTACGAGGAGGAAGAAAACTTGGCTGGAAAAATAATGGAGCGAACGCCAGAAAAAACCAAAGGGCACAGCAAGCTGCATCGTCGCTGTAGAGTAAAACGCCTCTGCTGGATTATATTGTAAACCAAGCACTAAGCCTGACAGCACAGAGACATACAGGCTAATCAAAGTATGACTACCCCAGCGCACGGCAAAGAGCCAATTTTTTACTGCGGTGAGTCTATCTCTCATCAGACAGTCACCATATAACCGGTCACGCCACCGTTCTCATCAAGCTGGACTTCCACAGGAAAAACAGGCAGATTTTTTTGGGCAGGGCCAGCAAGTCGCTGTCCTTGAGGCGTGAAACGGCTTTGATGACAAGGACATTCAATAAGTTGCTTGTCTTCAAGAAAGTTAACCCGGCAGCCAAGATGAGTGCAAGTTCGGGAAACGGCCCAAGCTGTATGGCGATCCGGTCCAGCAAAAAGAAAAAAATCGCGTTCTGCATGAACACCGCTTCGTGGCAGCGGAGCCGAAATTTTCACATAGCGCGGTTTCGGTTTGATGGTATAACCGGAGAAACGAAGCAGCGGATGAATGAGAGCTATGCCACTGAGTGCAGCGGCCCAACGAAGAATTTCTTTCAGCACACTGCGGCGGTTGCTTCCTTTTTCGCAGCGAGGACAGCTCATCGGTTGAATTTTTGTCTGAGTGCAGTCACAACATGAGCAGGAACCATGCCGCTGACATCACCACCGTACCGCGCTGCATCTTTAATAATCGAAGAACTGATATAGATCCAACGGAAACCGGTCATCAGAAAAACCGTTTCTACTCGTCGTTCTAACTTGCGATTCATCAGGGCAAGCTGTAACTCGTAATCAAAGTCAGAAACTGCTCGCAAGCCGCGAACAATGGCGCAGGCATTTTGCTTTAAAGCGTAATCAACAATCAGGCCACTGACCGTACCCACCTTTACCCGGTTATTGGCGGCAAAGCATTGCTGAATCAGGCCGATGCGTTCCTCTAAGCTAAACAGAGGTGTCTTGTTTTGGTTGATCGCAATAGCAACAATAACCTGTTCAAAGATCCGTAGGGAACGAGTGATGATGTCCACATGCCCGTTGGTGATTGGATCAAAGGTGCCTGGATAGATGGCAATTCCTGAACTACTTGATATTTCAGCCATGAATGTTTTTTTCGGTCGATTGGTAGAACCAGAGGCTTGTTTCGCCATAGCTGCGTTGGTCTGCAAGTTGCAGATTGCCATATTGCTCGGCGAGCTGGATATTTTTTCGTTCTTCGGCAATCAGCAAACCGTTTTCATGAAGCAGATCACTCTGGGCAATTGCGGCTAAGGTCTTTTCTGCTAAACCGTTTTCATAAGGTGGATCGAGAAAAATCAGCTCAAAATGCAACGCAGCAGGAAGACGATTTTTCAGTTTGCCAATGCTCCCTGCTTGGGCAAGATCAAGTTGCAATAAGGCAGCTTCTGCATTGCTAAAGCTCCGAATAAGATTGCTCTGAATAAGTTCTAGGGCTTGTCTGGATTGATCTACAAAAACAACGTTTGTTGCTCCTCGACTCAATGCTTCCAAACCAAGAGCACCGGTGCCTGCGTAGAGGTCCAGTACCGAGCTACCAGAAATTTCTGCGGCAATGATGTTGAATAGTGCTTCCCTAACCCGATCACTGGTTGGACGGATGAGTTTACAACCTGCTTTTGGCCCAGTGATATTGCGACCTCTGGCTGTGCCGCCGGTGATACGCATTGCGCTATGCAGTCGGTGGCTGATTCTTTCGCCGAGTAAGCTGATAGATCTCTAGCAAAGGCCCAGAGGCAGCATAGCAAAGGGCGGTAAAAAATAAGGTTACTGGTGGCTCAGAGGCCAAAAAAACCATCGCCAAAATAATGCCGACCACGGCCTGAAAACGTTTTTCGCGAGGAATGCTCACTTTTTTAAAACTTAAATAACGATGCACTGAAATCATCAGATACGAAAGAAGATAGACTAGAAGGAGGATGGACAAATGCTTGACCGTTTCCTCTGCACCGAGAAAACGGAAAAACATCACCATCGTTGCAATGGCACCAGCAGCGGCAGGACAAGGTAGACCAACAAAATCATGGCTTTTCTGCTTTTCCGGTGGCTGCTCGGCAATGGTATTGAAGCGGGCCAAACGCAGGGCGGTAGCGGCAACGTAGAGAAAGGCGGCAAGCCAACCATAACGTCCATAAGGTCGTAAGGCCCAGAGATAAGCCAATAAGGCTGGAGCAACTCCAAAAGAAACTAAATCACAAAGGGAGTCAAGCTGCATACCAAAGCCAGAGGCAGAGCCGGTCATTCGTGCTACTCTGCCATCAAGTCCGTCAAAGACTCCTGCTACAATGATTGCTACTGCTGCTGGATAAAAGTCACCGTTGATGGAGGCAACTATTGAGTAAAAGCCACTGAATAGACTGGCAAGAGTCAAGGTACAGGGCAGAAGAAAAAACCGATTTGGTTGCAGTAATTCCATAATATAAGGAGGGGGCAAGAAAGTAACGCAGATTGTAAGATAACAAGAATGAAATATTATACCGGCAGAGTAAAGAGATGCAACTAAATAAGGCTGTTCCTTTCCGTTGCTTTACCCTTTGTCTCTTGTAAGTTTTATCCAATTTCTTGCTTATTCTCTTCTTCAGCTATATAGTTTGCCCTCTGCAAAAAAACAGTATGTGACACATCTTTGAACTTTTTTTGGTAAAAATAATATGAGCACTTGCAGTCAGATACAGTGGCTAAAAATCAGTTTTCCCTGTCCAGAAATTGTCTTAGAGGCAGCGGGCGATTTGCTTGGTGTTCTTAGCGGCTCGGCAGTAGAACAGAGTCCTGTTAAGGATGGTCTGAGCACTGTCAGTGGCTTTTTTCAGTTTAGCAGCGAAGAAGAACAAGAGGAAATTCCGAAGCGTCTTGAACCAGAGTTAGCTGAATTATTTGCTGCCTATAATCTACCTAGTCCGCCGCTTGCTTGTGCCGTGCTTGCTGATGAGGACTGGGCTACTTCATGGCAGCAGTTTTTTACCCCTTTTGCCATAGTCCCCGGCTTGATTATCAAGCCAAGCTGGGAAAACTATACGGCTCAGCACGGCGAGCAAGTGCTTGAAATTGATCCTGGTATGGCCTTTGGTACTGGCCAACATGCCTCAACCAAATTAGCACTGAGTTTGATCCAGAGCTGTTTTCAGACTCATCGGCCAGAAAAGATACTTGATGTGGGTACTGGAACTGGCATTCTGGCCATGGCCGCTGCTCTTTTTGGCGCAAAGCGAGTTATTGCGGTTGATAATGACCCAGAGGCCGTGCAGGTAGCAGAAGAAAATATTGCCTGCAACAATCTTAGCGAGATGATAGCTGTCTCTGTTACTGCATTGGCTGAGATCAACGATAATTTTGACCTGATCTGTGCCAATATTCTTCATGATGTATTGGTAGAGATGGCCCCAGATATTAGCCAGAGACTGACAGATAACGGTAGGGTGGTACTGGCTGGAATCCTGCAAGGGGAGCAAGAGGAAAATATTATTCAGGTTTACAGTAGACTTGGCCTGAGCCTACGGCAAAAAGCCTATGAAGAGGAATGGGTAGCACTGCTGCTGTCTCGCTAAATAAAACAGGCTGCTGAACATCCTTGTCCAGCAGCCTGTTTATTATTCTATGTACAGTAGTTAGTTACAAATATGAACTGTATCCAGAAAGCTGACCAGCATACACTAAGGCAAAACGAATTACTGCACCACCGACCAAGACTAACAATGCGCTGAAATTCATCATCAACAGACTTGAGGTTGTCAGTTCCTCGGTGTGCTCGCCCGTTACCTCAAGAAACTTCAGGACAACTGCCAAGGGCAAGCAGATACCCAGTACGACAATACTGAGGAAGTACGGAAAAAACTCATGCGAAGTGCTGAAAAATGGCGCAATTGCCTGCTGATGCACTGCGTCACCGACGTAATGGCCGTAGAACATGAGAACAAGAATGAGCAGTTCAGCCATGATCAGCCAAATATCAATTTTGGTGAAAAAGAGCTTCATTTCTTTGGTCTTGGCCAAAATAATCATCAGGGCCGCGCCAGTACTCATGCCGCTGGTCAGGAAAAGGACTGGCAGAATGGGCGAGTTCCACAGAGGCCGCGCCACTAAGCTGCTGAGAAGAATGCCTGTGTAGATAGCCAGCAGAACCCCGGCAATGATATTTACCTTAGCTAATTTGAGCAGGTGCGGCTTCAGAGCATCTGCCCAGTTTCTGATTGTCGGATATTTGATTGTCCTCGTTATGTTATCAGGCAAGGCCGCCAGAGCATACGCAATCAGCAATGGATAAATGATCAAGACAATCCACGCACCCCAGCTCATCGGTGAAACTGGCTTGAAGGTCAGATAAAACCAGAAGGCATGGAGCTTCCGCTCCAGATCAAGATTGAGAAAAATTAGGCCAATGGTCAGCAGAATAGGGATCAGTACTGGAATCTTCCAAGCATTGAGCGTATCCGCGTTCTGCCCATTTTTGGGGCGGATATAGTTGACCGCGCTCATGATCATCAGACCGCCGGAAAGACCGCCGAGAAAAAGATAGCTGGCCACCCGCCAGTCCCAGACATGCATGGCCGGATAGGTGATGGCATTGGTGCCGACAATGTGCAGTTCCATGCTTCTTCCTCCTTAGCTCTTGCGAGGAAACTGGTTGATATAATAGACATGCGGCTTGGTGCCGACTTCCGGTTTCAAGACGCGCCAGCTATTCTCTCGTAGGAGCTGACTGACTTCGCTGTTCGGATCGTCCAAGTCGCCAAAAATTCTTGACCTACCAACGCAGGTAGCAACACAAGCTGGCTCTTTGCCCTCTTTGAGGCGGTGCTGGCAGAAAGAGCATTTGTCTGCATAGCCATGCTCTTCATTAATATAGCGAACATCATAAGGGCAAGCCGTGATGCAGGCTTTACAGCCTACGCATTTGCGGCGATCAATCTGCACCGTGCCATCTTTTTCCTGATGCGAGGCACCAGTTGGGCAGATATGAACACAGGGTGGATCATCGCAGTGATTACACAGCTCGGAACGCATCTCTGTGCGCAGCCTGGGAAATTCGCCGCGAACCATCTCAACCACCCGGGTCCGATACTGTTCAGGCGGGACATCATTTTCACGCTTACAGGCCACGACGCAGGACATGCAGCCAATACAGCGTGACTGGTCAATGACCATAACATATCTAGGCATTTTTAGGCCTCCTTGATCGTAACAAAGTTGACGCGCATCCCGGTTCCTCCAGTAATCGGATCGACTTTATACCGGGTTATGAGTTGCTGATCGTCTGCGCCTTTATTGTACGCACGGGTCAGGCGTTTAGAATTTTGGCCAAAACCATGCACCATATAAACGCAGTCTTGGCGGATACGCTCTGTCACTTTGACCAGCACTTTGTTACTGACCACTTTGTCTTGATTTTCTAAGACAACATACTGGTTATCTTTCAGGCCAAGGCGGGCCGCCTCTTTGGTGTTCAGCCAAACTTGATTCTCTTTCTGTAACTCCCAGAGCCACTGGTCATTGATTGTCCGGCTGAAGGTGTGAACCGGGCTGCGGCCATAGACAAGACGGTACATGCCCTCTGGTGGCGGCTCAACCTTCTCATATTTGGGAATTGGATCGAAATGCTTTTCATCCAGCTCCGAGCTGAACAACTCGATTTTTTTGGAAGGCGTTTTGAAAACCGGCTGGTTCTCTGGGGTAATGTAAGGAGCCTCACTGTCAGGAATGGTAATATACCCTTCATCAGCCAGCTTGTCAAAATCAATGCCCCAAGCCTTGGCCTGCCGCCGCATTCGTTTTTCCCAAGCCTGCAAATCATCCATGCTGCTGTCTTTGACCGCATATTCAGGATGGCCCATTCTCTTGCACAGCTCGCTGCCAATCCACCAAGCTGGCTTGGATTCACCCATCGGTTCTATTGCTGGCTGTCTAATAGCTACACCAGTCTCGCGGGTCTCTATTTTGAAGAGGCCGTCATGCCGCTCCAAATAGGTACATTCCGGGAGAATAACATCGGCCATCATAACCGTATCAGTGGGGAGCAGATCAACTGCCACAATAAAATCAAGGCTGTCAATAGCTTTACGAGTCAGCTCCGGGGCTGGCAGGCTTTTCATCAGATTGGTGCCGCAGACAAACCATGCCTTGATTGGATACGGCTTGCCGGTGATGGTCACATCTCGCACCACTTGGGTTAGCCCTTCACCGCCTGCAAATGGATAATTCCCTTTGATAATTGGATCTTCGTCAGGAATTGGATATTCAGGAATACCGTCATTGAAACCAGCCAATTTTCCTTTAGGAGGCAGCCAGATACCACCCTCACGGCCCCAAGAACCGAGAATAGCGTTAATGATCGCCATAGCTCGCGAGCGTTGGGTATCATCACCATACCAAGCAACGTGGCGGCCAGGGTGAATCATGACATTGGGAGCGTAACGGCCAAGATCTTTAGCTGCCTCAATAATATCAGCCTCGTGTAGCTCAGTTTCTTTGGCACACCATTCTACAGTGTATCCTTTAACTGCTTCTTTCAGCTCTTCAAAGCCAACAGTGTACTGCTCAACATATTCCTTGTCATACCATCCATTGCTGATAATAAGATTGATCCAAGTCAGCAAAAGAGCCATATCGGTGCCCGGCTTAATTGGCAGCCAGAGCGAGGCTTTTGCAGCAGCAGTTGAGTAGCGGGGATCAACGCAGATGATCTTTGCTCCCCTGCCCACAGCCTCGGCAAACTCCTGATTCTGGGAGTTGTGCATGTTCTCGCCCAAATGGGTGCCAAAAAGAACGATGACTTTGCTATTCTTGAGGTCAACTCGCTCACAACTTGAGCCAGGTTTATGGCCAAAAGTTAGCTCCCAAGCAACATCGCGGATACCTTTACACTGAGCAAAAGAAGGGAAGGCAATATTGCCTGAACCCATTGCCATGAGCAAGTTGGTAAAATAATCGCCTGGCGAGCCGTGCGACATCATCGCAACAGCATGAGGCCCATATTTATCAACAACTGCCTTGAGCTTTTCTACCGTATAATCTAAGGCCTCTTCCCAACTAACTTCCTTGTACTGGCCGTCGCCGCGTTCGCCAGTGCGAATCATTGGCTTTTTCAGGCGATCTTCGTCGTAGAGCTGACCAATGCCAGCCTGACCACGAGCACAGAGCTTACCGTTACTTTGCGGATGAAACGGATTGCCCTCCAGCTTCACCACCACATCTTCACCTTTTTTGTTCTTCTGTACCTTGGCGATCACGCCGCATTTCCAGAAGCACATTTCGCAGCTCGTTGCTACATAGCGGACATTGCCACCTTCTGCCTCAGCTCTGGCACGGGTCGAGAGAAAGGGCGTATCGGCAATCAGAGTGCTTCCGGCGGACATGGCGGCCAATTTGAGAAAATTTCTCCTCGAAAAAGCCATGATATTTCTCCTTAATTGAAAAAAAACTATGACCGGCCTGCCACGCCGATCAACCGGGTTCTATAAAAAATGCTCAGATTTAACGAGATATGCTTCTACACCAAATTGTGGCACCTGTCAACGAGCATAATTAGGCGTATCTTTGTATAATACCTGAACGTACTGTTTTTGTTTTGCTTTTATTTTTATGCCACAACGTGATAGAGTTAAAGCGGCTTGCAAGGATAGAAAAAATATCGTAGCACAGCGCAGAGATAGAGACAATCGCTGCACGCAGCAGTTTCCCGGATTGAGTGCATAGCCAAGGACGGAATCCCCACATCTACAGTGTCAACACCAATGCCTGTTGCAGTCAAAGGGCCAATGGTAGAGCCGCAGCCCATATCGCTCCGAGAAACAAACTCCTGTACTGGCACTCCAGCTTGGGCGCAGAGCTGCCGGAACTGAGCCGCCGTTGCCGCAGTAGTGGCATAACGCTGGTTCGCATTAAACTTGATCACCGGGCCATAGCCTAGCTTGGGCAGATGCTGTGGGTCATGCTTGATTGGAAAATTAGGATGTACGGCATGTGCATTATCAGCAGAAATAAAAAAGGATTTGCGCAGGACTGTCTGCCGCGTGGTCGCATCGGGCAATAAGCGCTCTAGTACATCACGTAAGAACGGCCCTTGTGCTCCAGCCGCAGTCATGCTGCCTACTTCCTCATGATCATTGAGGACAATCAGACAATTTGTCTTGGTATCTGCTGTTCGCAGGGCGTGGAGCGCAGCAAAACAAGAGACCAAGTTGTCTAAGCGGGCACTGACAAGAAATTCATGAGCCAGACCAGTTTGCGCAGGCGGCGTAGGATCGTAGAAAAATAATTCATGATCAATAATGCCAACTGGTTCAGCTTCTGGCTGCTGACGGAGTAGCTGGCCGAGCAGGAGCTGCTGAAAATCAAATGCCTCTTCGCCTGCCAAACCAAGCAACGGAACAATGTCGGTCTGGCCATTTACCTCTTGCTGCTTGTTAGCTTCCCGATTGAGATGGATAGCCAAGCTGGGAATAATGGCGATAGGTCGTTGGAAATCGAGCAAAGCAGAGCAAAGGCTGCCATCCTTTTCTTGCCAACAGACCCGGCCAGCCAAAGACAGTTCTCGATCAAACCAAGGCCGGAGCAAGGCACCACCGTAAATTTCCACGCCAAGCTGGAGGCAGTTTTGCTCTCGCCGCAACGGGTTTGGCTTAACTTTTAGGCTAGGACTGTCTGTATGCGCACCGATCATCCTGAAGCCACTTTTTGTTTTCGGCCCCTGCCATGTGAAACCAATGAGGCTGGAATCGTTGCGAAGCAGAAAATACTTACCTTCTGGCAAACTACTCCAGCTTTCCTGCTCGTACAAGCGAGTAAAGCCTGCTGCTTCCAGTAGTGCGGCAGCAGAAGTAGCGGCATGAAAAGTTGTAGGCGAAGAGCTAAGAAAACGAATCAGTTCATCAAGACAGGCACGTTCGGATGACATAGCATTTAAATCAGTCTGATTTTAAGAGCAAAATCTTTAGCAGGGCAAGTCTTGCTAATCCAACTTACTCGACAGCTTTGGCACGGTGTATGGAATTTGCAGATATTCAAGAACCTTTGCTGTTTTATGGTAATCATGCTGACGGAACAACTTGGAAAAATTGATTGATATTCCGAAATAAAGGTCTCTTTCCTTCGCAACTTCAGTAGAATCATAGCCGCGTGAATAGTACCCGCCATGCAGTTCCAGCCATTGTAGCCAAGTATTATCTAGCGCATCAAAGCCGTCTAACTTGACTACCATAGCATAATACATGTTGGAATAGTCATCAAAAAGTCCTTTGATCGGCACATTAAAAGCATATTCAACCCGAAAATCTATTTTGCGATCTAATTCAGGGTAATGCTCCATCAGAACACTGGCCAACATACCAAATGTATTCAGGGTCATATCGCCCCAGTCAAAGCCTTGCGTTTCACTGGTGGCATCATCAAGCTCCATAATTGCTTGGACTGTCCACGAAGATAGCGCAGCGTAGGTATTGGCTGTTTGCGCATCATAGCCCCAATGTTTATACAGACCTGTGAGCGAATCTGCCAGCGCATAGGTTGACCAAAAATGGCCCATTTTATCCGCGCCGCCGTATTTTGCTCCTTTCTCAAACCAGCCTTCGTTAGAGGAATGAAACTGGGCAGAGCCGTAATCCCAATCAGCAAAACCATACACGGTGATAAAAGAAGCCGCCGCGATATTGGTGTACAGAGCTTTTTTCTCCTTGGGCAGACTGCACCACCAGCCATTATTTCGGCTAGAATTTGCATCGACAGAGGGGGTTGCTGGTAAATCAGTTATTGGCGTACTCTGGCTGAATGCAGGAGAAGTAACCAGCGAGCTGACAAGGGTAATGCAGATTGTAAGTATTTTTTTTTTCACGATATATCAGAGTGGTAGACATAGCCAAGCAATCAGTCTAACTGCTCTCGCATCTGCGTCACAGCTCGAAGATTACCCTATTTTTTTAATGCAGTAACACCTGTTAGATTTTCAAAAAATGATGTGCCTGTATAACCAACTAAAAATCCTATCAGGAGGCCACCCCAGAAATCTTCTATGGATACAAAAGATTGTGCGTCAGACTTTCTTGCCATGAATATGATGGCCATGCCGCTGAGTATAATTGCTACAGCGATTGTTACGAGTGGTGCCAGCAGATTAGCAGCAGTAAAATTCTGCCACATTGCTGAAGGAGTTGTTTGCAAAATTTTTGCTGAAGAACCGATGAATCCGCCAAGCATTGCGCCAATTATGAGCGAATATACAGATGGCCTGATTGCTAATTCATGAGCAATGGTATTTGTTAGGATTTCATCCTCTTTCTCTGTCAGTTCCGTATCTGTTCTTTTTGATTCTGGGGTAAAACTATAATTTACATTGAACTGGAGTCGGTATAGTGTTGGCGTAAAGATGAGCGATTTTTCGACATCGAGTACCACAGTGTAAACAACAGTGCTGCCTGGCTGTAAAGCAATACCATCAGGCAGGGAACTCTTCAGCTTGATTGTTCTGGCTAACGCGATACTTGATTGAGAATCATAGACTTCCACTCGGCTAACTTTGGTTGCCCTTCCACCTTCACTTTCTCCGTATATGCCAACATTAACAAAATTCGAGCCGACTTTTACCGTTCCTACTTCGGCTCCGTCATAAACGCCAATATTCAACTTCTTTCTTGGTTGAATATCTCTAATTCGCTCCTCAACTAGCTCGCGAAGATGAATAAAATCAGCTGCCCGTTGATCAAAATCATATTTTTTAGACAATTCATCTAGTCGCTTTAATAATCTATTAATTTCTTCTTTGACTTTTTGAACACGTTGTTCTTCTGCCATAGAAATATCATCTTGTCGTTCTTTCTCCTTCTTAAATTTTTCTTCAGCTTCTTGCTCGTTAGCAAGTTTTAACTCGCTGGGAAGGCTTACATTGACTTCCCGGATCCAAACCGGTCCATCAAATGGATTTGTAGTTAATACAAAGAGCGCAAACTCATTTCCTGCTGTGATGTTGCGGGTTGACAGTTGTACAGACAAATCAAGCAAACCTCGTTCCATTGTTCAATCTCCTCTATTAATGTGTCACTGTGCTTTATAATTTTTTTATTCTTTCTCCTCCCCATCCACCTTAAACCCGCCCGCCCAAGAAATCAGCAGGGCAGCCAATGTGAAATCATCAATAATACCAATGAGCGGAATCCAGTCCGGGACAAGATCCCAAGGCGAGATGATGTAGAGCAAGCCCAAACCAAGAACCAGTTTAACATAACGCGGAGTGTCCTTGGCTCGGAACACCACCCAAGCATGTTTTGCCATGCCAAGAGCGCGAGAAAACGGATTGAGCGGTGAAGTCGTCATCAGCGCACCGCCTTGCTGACGATTTCTTGATCAAAAAAATTAAAGCTCATGCCCGCATCAACCACAATGGTTTGACCATTGATGCCAGAGGAACGCTCAGAGAGGAGAAATGCAGCAGCATTAGCAACTTCTTCAGTGCGCAGAGCCTGTTTACGAGGAATAACCTTTTCCGCAAAGATATAGGAATCAATATAGCCGGGAATACCTGCTGAGGCTGAAGTCTTGAGCAGACTGGCTCCGACAGCGTTGAAACGCACCCGCGAAAAGGTAGAAAATGACTTAGCAAGAAAGCAGAGCGACGAATCCAAGGCAGCCTTGACTGGAGCCATATAGCCGTAATTCTCCGCAGCCATCTGGGTGCTGGAGATGGAAATCGTCACCATTGCCCCGTCTGGATCGAGCAGTTCTTTGAAATGATTGGCAAGAGCAATAAAGGAAAAGCAGGAGATGTCAACCGCCTGAAGAAAATCTTTCTTTATTGTAGCATAAAATGGTTGTAGTCCTTCGGAATAGTTGGCAAAGGCAATAGAATGCACTATGCCAGCAATTGGCCCACCAACTTGGGCTGCAATCTCATCCCGAACTCGGATAATGTTTGCTTCTTCTTCGACATCGCAGCAAAAGACCGGACTGTTTGGAAAGAGCTTACGGCAAAGAACGGCCCGCTCCTCGCTACGCACCACATGAATCACTTCTGCTCCAGCCTCAATCAGCACCTTGCCAACCGCGCAGGCCACGGATTTTTTATTTGCCAAGCCAAAGACGATGACCTTTTTGCCTGCCAGCTTAAGAAAGTCCATTATTCTCCTTCTCCCTTCAGAGCGCAGGCAAATTCGACCTGTACGGCTATTTTATCATGCACATGCACAGTTCCTTTAAGAAACCAAGCAGGTCCAACGTGCTCCTTCAAGGTAGCCGAAATTTCAATCCGATCTCCAGGCCGTACTTCTCGCTTAAATTTAGCCCCAAGGATACGGGTCAGAACAGGAACTCCTTTCAGCTCCTGCTTCTTTCGCAATGTCTTGGCAACCAGCAGGGCACCAGCTTGAAAGACTGCTTCACAGAGCAGCACACCAGGCATAATCGGATAGTTAGGATAATGTCCCTTAAAAATCTCTAAATCAGCAGACACCGCCATTTCTGCCCTGATTGAGCTTTCAGTCAATTCCAGTACCCGATCGAGCCAAAGAAAAGGTGGACGATGCGGAATTTGCTCCATAATGAAATCCTTATCCATCATAGCCCTCCAGTTACTTCCAGAACTGAGCCGTTAATATAGGCTGCCCGTTTATCTGCAAGAAAGAGTACTGCGTCTGCCACTTCTGCTGGAGTACCGAAGCGACCAACAGGCACCAGTTTCTTATACTCTTTTACCTGCTCTTCAGAAAGATCATCTATAAAATCGGTGCTGATAAAACCGGGCGAGACACAGTTGACAGTGATTTTTCGTTTGGCCACCTCTTTAGAGAGCGATTTCATTAACCCAACCTGACCAGCCTTGGAAGCAGCATAATTGCTTTGTCCGGCAAAACCAAGATGGCCCATTGGTGAGGTGATAAAAATAATGCGACCATATTTTTGCTTCATCATCAGAGGGATAACAAAACGGCACATATTGTAGCCGCCACTGAGATTGACATCAATGACCCGCTGCCAGTTCTCCTGCCGCATCATAGCTAAGACTGAGTCGCGACGAATACCTGCGTTGTTGATGAGAATATCAATGGTCTCAAACTGTTCTTCTGCCTTGCGGTAGAAGGCTTCCACAGCTTGGTAGTCGCTGACATCCACTCGCTGGAGCTGAAGTTGCGCGCCTGCTTCAGTGTGAGCAGCGGCAAAGTCTGCGGCAGCAGCCTCATCGCCGCCATAAACGCCGAGCACCGTTGCACCTTGGGCCAATAATGCCTCGGTAACCGCCCGGCCTATGCCTTTGGTTGCGCCAGTAACAATGGCTTTCTGGTTGGTAAAAGTGTTCACAGTATCCTGTTATCTTTCGTGGATTCAAGTTGTAAGTGCAACTTTTGCCGGGTTGAAAAAAGAGTGAGTTGTGGTAATATGATGGCTCGATTTTCACTACCAAGCAAGAGGAATGCACATGAAGATCTACGCACAACGCACCGAAGCAGAACGTAATTGTCAAGGCCCGGATGATTACTTTCCGATTTTTTAAACAAGTCAGGATGAGTTTTCCTCCACTTGCTGAGAGCCTCCATGGGCGTGACATGACCGAGGTTTCTTTGAGGAATATTCGAGTTGTAAATATCAAGATACCTGATCAGGGTTTCTTCAAGCTGTTGGGCTGATTCAAAGCGAGTCTGCTGAATAATTTCTTTGATTCTGCCATTGAAGCGTTCAGCCATGCCGTTGGTCTGCGGTTTTCGCGGTTTGATCAGGCGATGCTCAATGCTGTGTTCCGCACATTCCTGATCGAAGAGATGTTTTCCCGTCGGACAGAACCGGTCTGTGAACTCCTTGCCGTTGTCTGTGAGAATCTTTGAAATGACGAACGGAGCCTTCTCAATTAGATTCTTCAAAAAAGAGCGGGCTTCCTCCGCTGTTTTCGAGGCTCCATATAAACCCATCGTGTCGCCCTAGGCCGTCACCCTGTTGAGTGTTGTTTTTCGATAACAACCATGCTGAAAACCTCTTTCAGCGTCCAAATATGGTCTGTCAGGCCCGCCGCCATTGCCGGTGTGCGCGGCAGCCATTTCAGCCCGAATTTTTCTTCAGCATTCAGCCGCAGGGTTTT
>JAPEVH010000018.1 GCA_026645415.1 Candidatus Electronema sp. | reverse complement strand
CCGAAAGATCACGCCGCTCCTCATCGGTCAAAGTGACCTTGTATATTTTTGCCATTTTTCTTCCCTCCTGTTTTCAGTGAAGCAGAAGAAAAGAGACTCGTCAACTTAATGTTGTGACAGCACTAGTCTTCTCAGATATTATCAGCCATCTTGAAAATTGGTAGATACATCGCTATAACTAGACCACCAATTGTACCACCAAGAAAAACCATCATAAACGGTTCAATCATAGCAGTAAGGTTATCCACAGCCTGATCGACCTCTTCATCATAAAAGTCAGCAATTTTTGAGAGCATAGCATCAAGTGCGCCGACCGATTCACCAACATTGATCATCTGTACGACCATTGCGGGAAATACACCTGATTCTTCTAGCGGTTCGGCAATTGGACGACCTTCAGCAATAGAGTTAGCAACATGAAAAATGGCCTGTTCTATGATCTTGTTCCCCGCTGTTTTTGCCACAACCTGAAGGGCATCAAGGATAGGTACACCACTTTCTAACATCGTACTGAGAGTACGGGTAAACTTGGCTACTGCTACCTTGCGAATTAGTGGTCCAAAAACAGGTGCTTGAAGTAAAAGCGCATCTATTTTTATTCTTCCATGTTCTGTGTTATAATATTTCTTAAAAAGAAAACCAGCAAACCAAGCTCCGCCAATCATGTAAAGAAAATTTGCTTGGGCAAACTCGCTCATGTTAACAACAATCTGGGTCGGCATAGGCAACGCACCGCCCATGCTGGCGAACATCTCTTGAAAGACAGGGATAACGAAAATCATTATGATTGACAAAATAAGGATGGCAATACCAAGGCAAATTACCGGATACGTCATAGCACCTTTGATTCTTCTGGTTAGGGCCATGGATTTTTCTTTAAATGCTGCTAGACGATTCAGGATGGTATCCAAAATACCACCCACCTCGCCTGCCTCAATCATATTAGCAAAAAGCGAATCAAATATTTTTGGATGCTTCCGCATACCATCCGCCAATGTCATACCAGTTTCAACATCACTAAGAATCTCTGCCAGTGCTCGTTTAAAACTTGGATTGTCCTGCTGTTTGGAAAGAATCTGGAGGCTTTGCACCAAAGGCAAACCCGCGTCAATCATGGTGGACATCTGCCGGGTGAAAATAACAATATCTTTGCCTGTGACCTTTGGCTGAAGAAAAGCCACGTTGGCAAACATATCCTTAGGTTTTTCTTTAATAGTCGGATTTTGAATACGCAATCGCTTAAGCTGGGCTTGCACAGCAGCTTCGTTGACCGCTTCCAACTCACCCTTGATCTTATTGCCAAGAGAATTCTTCCCCTTCCAGACATAAACAGGCATCGCTCAGACTCCAGAGTGATATGTTTTTCAGGACAAACTGTTGACAGCAGCCTCAATACCATTTATAACTGGCTATTTGTCACAGTTGTTATTATTGTATGCAACTTTTTTTTTCGATTCAAGGAAAATATATTTTTTTTCAGGAGGTTCATATAATGCAGAGTGGTGCAGGAAAATATAGCTCTGGCGGCTTTCAGCCGGTTATCGAGAAATGCGGTGGCTGCGACCGTATCGTTACAGAGGGAGATAGCCAGTACTGCGGTACTTTTATAAAACCAGCCGCCAAATGGCGCTTGGGCTTTTGCAATTTGGCTACTCATGCTAAACCAGAGATTCAGGTAGCGGTTGTGAAAGTCAACCCTCTTAAGGCAGCTAAACGCGCTTCTGGTAAGAAAAAGAAATAAGATGTTCTGCGCTGCGGGGTTGAGCTTTATCTGCCCAAGCCCGCATTCTTTTTCTATCTTATCATTTTCTACCTACGCCAACATATTGAAAGCCTTGTGCTTTCATCGCAAGAGGATCATACACATTACGTAAATCTATAAAGACTGGGACATGCATCATCTTTTTGATCCTCTCTAAATCAAGAGCACGGTACTGATTCCACTCCGTCATTAAAACCACAGCATCTGCTCCCTCGCAGGCCATATAAGCATTATCTGCATATTCAATATCTTCTGGTAAGTATTTTTTTGCTTCGTCCATGCCTTTAGGGTCATGAGCACGAATAGTTGCACCTTTTTCTAAGAGTGCTGGCAAAATAGTTATGGCTGGGGCATCGCGCATGTCATCTGTCTCTGGTTTGAAGGTCAAACCAAGTACTGCAATAACCTTACCATGCTCATTGCCGCCCACTGCATCTCGAATTTTTTTCACCATTCGAGCCTTTTGCGCGGCGTTGACTTCTACCGCCGCTTCAACAATCCGTAGACTTTCACCATACTCCTGCACTAAACGCATTAAGGCTAAGGTATCTTTTGGAAAACAAGAACCACCATAGCCAGGACCAGGATGGAGAAATTTATTGCCAATCCTTCCATCCATTCCAATGCCCTTAGCCAAGGCAACAACATTCGCACCTACAGCCTCACAAACTGAGGCAATCTCGTTGATAAAGCTGATTTTTACCGCTAAAAAGGCATTGGCTGCGTACTTTGTCAGCTCCGCAGTTTCAATCGTAGTGCTGACAATCGGTGTTTCCTGCAAATAGAGAGGTTTGTAGATTTCTCGTAATACCTGCTCTGACCGCTCTGATTCAACACCAATGACCACTCGATCTGGCCGCATAAAATCAGCAATTGCGGCTCCTTCGCGGAGAAACTCTGGATTTGAGGCTACATCAAAGTTTGCCTCTGGATTTGCCTCGCGGATAATTCTGGCCACCTGCTGGGCTGTACCCACCGGCACGGTGCTTTTGTCGATAATCACTGTATAGCCGCGCAGACAGGCAGCGATTTCTTTAGCTGCTGCATAAATGTAGCTTAGGTCAGCATAGCCGTCACCACGGCGAGAAGAAGGCGTTCCTACTGCGATGAATACAGCTTCCGCCTCTGGCACTGCCTCCTCCAGCTTCGCAGTGAAACGCAGACGGCCCTCTGCGACATTTTTAGCGACCATGACATCCAAGCCTGGCTCGTAGATCGGAATCTGCCCCTGCCGTAGCCGGTCGATTTTGTCTTTAATCTTATCCACACAGACCACATCATGGCCAAATTCGGCAAAGCAGGTACCTGTGACAAGGCCGACATAGCCCGTGCCGATCATTGCTATTTTCATTCTTTTCTTTCTCCAAAAATGGCCGTGCCAATGCGAATCATCGTTGCTCCTTCTTCGACTGCAACAGCAAAATCTCCTGATAGCCCCATTGATAATTCTACTGTGCTGTTATCATAAAAAAGTTCTTCTTCAGCGAGCTGGAGCGCAAGCTGTTTGAGAGCACGAAACCAAAGGCGACTTTCTTCTGAGTCTCGGCCATAAGGTGGCATGGTCATCAAACCACGAACCCGCAAATGAGCAAGCGATTGCAGATCCCGAAGCAACCCTTCGGCGTTTTCTGGCAGTACCCCAGACTTTTGCGCTTCCCGACCTACATTGACCTGAATCAGCACATCTAAGTATTTACCTATACGCTCTGCATGGGTGTTCAAGGCTGTAGCAATTTTTAATCGGTCAACAGTCTGAATCATCTGAAATAGTTCAGCAGCAGCAGCAGCCTTATTAGTCTGTAAATGACCAATAAAATGCCACGTTACAGGCTCGGATATTTGGCTAATTTTCTCTGCGGCTTCCTGAAGATAATTTTCACCAAACACAATTTGGCCACAGGACTGTGCCGCTGTCACTCGTGTGACAGAGACATGCTTAGACACGGCCACGATCTTCACCGCATCAGGATTCCGGCCAGAACGAAGTGCTGCTTCCCGAACAGTATTGCGAACTTGCTCTATATTATCACAGATCATATTTGTACCACATCAAATCTGATAGAATTATCAGCTCGTTCTTCCGTACACATCATCAAAACGGACAATGTCGTCCTCGCCAAGATAGCTGCCGATCTGAACTTCAATCAGTTCGAGCGAGATCACACCAGGATTCTCCAGTCGATGCACAGTGCCGAGTGGAATATAGGTAGACTCATCCTCTTGAAGGAGAAATTGCTCGCCATCCTTCTCTACTTTGGCGGTGCCACGTACCACCACCCAGTGCTCGTGGCGGTGATGGTGCATCTGTGAGGAAAGCCTTGCCTTGGGTGCAACTGTAATTCGTTTGATTTGAAAGCGATCATGCAGTTCTAAGGTCGTGTAGCTGCCCCAAGGTCGATACACGGTGCGGTGAATTCGGAATTCATCCCGTTTTTTCAGCTTCAATTTGTTAACAATTGCTTTGATGTCTTGCGAACGATTCAGCGGGGCAACCAATACTGCATCTGCGGTTTCTATCACTAACGTGTCGCGCAGACCGACGGCGGCGACCAAGGTGGCTTCTGAACGAATCAGACAATTTGCTACATCCTCCAGCAACACGTCACCACTAATCACATTGCCCTGTTCATCTTTATCAGCTACCTCATGCAACGTGCTCCAAGAACCAATGTCACTCCAGCCGAAATCTGCTTCCACCGCTGCTGCACAAGCGGTCTTCTCCATCAGAGCATAATCTAAAGACTTAGCAGGAGATTGTTGCATAGCAGTTTCATCAAAACGGAAGAAGACTCCGTCAGATCGTCCATTCTGTACGGCCCGTTCCATGCAGTGGAGAATTTCCGGGGCATGCTGGGCAAATTCTGCTAAAAGTTTATCCGCAGGAAAGGCAAACATGCCGCTGTTCCAGAGCCAGCCTCCTTGGGCAAGATACTGTTGCGCTGTAGTTAGATCAGGCTTTTCTACAAAAGACTCTACCGCGCCATTATCTGCCCGCCGGATATAACCATAACCTGTTTCAGGACGATCTGGAACAATGCCAAAGGTTGTCAGCCAGCCCTGTTCAGCCTGAGCGCGCCCTTTGGCTACAGCTTGGACAAAATCGTCAGGCCGAGCAATGAGGTGATCCGCAGGTAATACTAGCAGGAGAATGTCCTCCTGCGCCTGCTGGCGAAGATGCAGAGCTGCACCACAAACTGCCGGAGCCGTATCCTTGCCGAGTGGTTCCAATAAAATTTGATACTCAGGAAAAAGATGCAGATCCTCAACTTGGCTTTTGGTCAGGAAACGGTGTTCCTCGCCAACCACAATGACTGGGGGCAGGACATCTGGTAGCAAACTGACCCTGAGCAGGGTGGTTTGCAGCAGGGTGTGCTCGCCAGTCAAACAGAGTAACTGCTTGGGATATAGCTCGCGAGAAAGCGGCCAAAGACGAGTACCAGTACCACCAGCAAGAATAACAGGTTGAATGCGCATATTAGTTTTTATTCAAAATAATCAATCGGCAACAAGACTCTTACACTGCTTTGATACAATCAAGCCACCCCAAAATAAAGCCGTGCACATCAACAGAACGGCAAGCAGATGACTTGCCTGAGCAAAGGCGGTGTCGTACTGCCGGAGATTGGTTTCCGTGAGAATATATTCCCAGTCATGAAACCCATAAGGTGATGTTCTCCCTGTATTACCACCGAGCAAAGGCAAAACTCCAGCTCGTGCATCGTTGACATAGGGAGCTATATCAGCAAAATTTTCTGCAAACCACCAGAAGCTCACACTTGCACCAAAGGCATCACGGGTGCGTAGCAGGAGCGTTGCCGCACAAATCAGGGGCATGAGAAGCTGGCCTAATGTACCACCAAGCGAGTGCAGAAACTGTCCTCCAACGCGGAAAAAAACATGGCCTGCCTCATGAAACGGTGTGTTCACTAGGTGAAGAAATCGTTCCCCGATATAACCTGTATAGCCTGCTTTTTTTCCTGCCATCATAATTGAGACAGTGCAAACAAACAGAACAAGCAAGAAGAGCAATCGCCCTAACACGGCTATCCATGAACTTTCTAACTGTTCTGGGAGAATAACTTCTAGCAGTTTCATGGGAACAGATAACGCTTCTTAACAGAACGTCCCAGATTGAATGCTGATCAGCTCAAATTCCCGTATGCCACCAGGAGTTTTAACATTTACCTCATCACCCACAGCTTTACCAAGGATAGAACGGCCTAGCGGGGCAAGCACAGAAATAGAGCCGCTTTTGACATCTGCCTCTTCTGGCCCCAAAAGCTGGTAGGTAACCTCTTCATCCGTGTCCATGTCCATCAGGGTGATAACTGCACCAAAAACCGCCCGCTCGGTACCAACTTTGGTGCAGTCAATCACCTCAGCTCGGCCGATTTTATCTTTCAGCTCCAGTATCCTGCCCTCAATCAAGCTCTGCCGCTCTTTAGCTGCATGATATTCGGCATTCTCGCTCAGGTCGCCATGAGCGCGAGCTACTTCGATCGCTTTGACGACATCAGGCCGTTCAGTTTTTTCCAAGCGCTCCAGTTCCTTTTTAAGCTGGAGATACCCGTTTTTGGACATGGGGATGCGTTCAACCATGATTCAGCACTCTTTCTCGTTCGTTTATTGCTTAAAAATAAAATCCTGCCGCAAAGGCAGGAAAAACGGCTTTGTTAAGGTCAATCAGCTTCAGGAACGGTAAAAATCAGCAATGACTTGGACCACGTATTCCTGCTGTGTCCGGCTCAGTTCTGGATAAATAGGTAACGCTAAAGAATCTTGAGCTGCTTGCTCGGCAATTGGCAAAGAAATTTCATTGTAGCCGTATGTTCTCATACAGTCCTGTTGATGTAAGCAGACTGGATAATAGACCTCACACCCCACACCCTGTTCTTGCAGATGTTGGCGTAAAGCATCCCGGCACGGCACCCGGATGACAAACTGGTTGTAGATATGATGATTGTGCGATTCGGCATCTGGACTATCTGCATAGATAGCCCTAGGCAATACCACTGGATTATCTGGCAATCCTGCGAACAGCTCATGATAAATGCGGCTATTGGCCTGCCGTTGCTTATGCCACTCTTCCAAATGCGGCAGCTTAACACTGAGGACAGCGGCCTGAAGCGGATCAAGGCGGAAATTACCACCAATCTTGGCGTGATAGTATTTTGGCTTGGCCCCGTGATTACGATAACAGCGCAGCGTTTCAGTAAAGATAGTATCTGAGCTGACAATCATGCCGCCGTCACCAAGGCAACCGAGATTTTTTGACGGAAAGAACGAGTAGCAGCCAACTAAACCCATTGCCCCGGCCTTGTGCCATACCGTGGTTCCATCCTGCTCTAGCAGGGGATATTCCGCGCCAATGGCTTGGGCTGCGTCCTCAATTACCGGAATCTCGTATTGTTCAGCCAAAGCCATGATTCGACCCATGTCCGCGCACTGGCCAAAAAGATGAACAGGAATAATAGCCTTAATCTTCCGGCCGTTCTTGGCATCCTCTGCTAGGATTTCCGCCATCTTGTCAGGATCGATATTAAAGGTCTCTGCGTCAATATCGGCAAAGACTGGCTGTGCTCCAACCCGAAGAATCGCTCCAACTGTGGCAAAAAAGCTATACGGTGTGGTTAGTACCAGATCGCCCTGCCTAAGTTCCAAAGCCATAAGTGCTGCCAGCAGGGCATCCGTACCACTGGACACGCCAATACCCACGCCCGCGCCACAGTAGGTTGCGACCTCTTCCTCCAGCTTTGCAACCTTTGGGCCGAGAATGTACTGGGTTGAGTCAAGTACCTCACTGATTGCTTGGAGGATTTCCTCACGCAAGGCTGTAGTCTGCGGGTGCAGATCCAAAAGGGGAACGTTCATTTCAGTCGTGTATCTGAGGTAGTTCAGTGAAATCCTGCACCAAGCGTCTCCGTTTTTCCTGCATCAAGAAAGTCTCGGGCATCTGGTAATTCTTTTTCAAAGATAGCTTTCAGCTTTTTCAGGAGATTGGCCTCAATCTGCCGTACCCGTTCACGGGAAATTTGAAAGTGTTCAGCAATGGTCTGAAGGGTTTCCGGCTGGTCGCTAAGTAGGCGACTATTGAGAATCAACAACTCTTTTTCATTGAGCAGTCCTTCAATGTCGTTGAGAATATGAAAGACTCGCTCGCGAATTTCATGCCCAGCAACAATATCTTCCACGGCCGGGCCGCTGGCTGGATAAAAGTTTTTCTGTTCGTCCTCTGAATCGCCGAACACTGGTGCTTCCAAAGAGACTTCCCAGCTATCCATGCGCTGACCCATCTCCACGATTTCGCTTTCCTTAACATGGAGACGCTGGGCCAGTAGCTTAACATCTGGCTGAAAACCTTGCGCCTCAAGCAGCTTTTTTTCCTTATTCAGACTGAAGAAAAGCCGCCGCTGGTTCTGCGTCGTGCCGATCTTGACCAGCCGCCAGTTATCCATGATGAACTTGAGGATATAGGCCCGGATCCAGTAGGCAGCATAATAAGAAAACTTAACCCCTCGATAGGGATCGAATTTCTTGGTCGCTTGCACCAGCCCAACATTGCCTTCTTGCACCAAGTCCATGAAGTTCTGCATCCAGTATTTCTGGAAGTCCATAGCCACCTTGACCACCAGCCGCAGATTAGCGGAAACAAGACGGTAGGCTGCTTCTGGGTCGCCAGTCTCGCGGAAACGAATAGCCAGTTCCTCTGTTTCTTCACGCGAAAGCAGCTCATATTGGCTGATCTCTTGCAGATAACGATGCAGGGCCGGGTTACTGACCGCAGGAAGCTGTTCCTCATCAGAGGAAACTAACATTACTGGATGATAGCTCTGCTCCTCTTTCACCTCGACTTCTAAGATGCTGTCTTCCTTGATTTCGTTCATAAACGATACTGGATTTAGCCACCTTGCGCAAGCAGCTTACCGCATTCTACGGAAAAAATCACGCAATACAGAGGAAAAAACTAAGCCACGCTGTATTGCTTGAAAAAGTTTAGAATTCATTATATTTATACAGCCTCTTTTCTACTGAAGACCAAGAGTAAACCTTTTTCAGGCAAGATACAAGTAAATATGAAAAACATAAGAAACTTCAGCGTCATTGCCCATATAGACCACGGCAAGTCCACCTTATCTGACCGCATGATTCAGCTCTGCGGCTTGGTTACAGCACGGGAGTTCAAGGATCAGCTCCTAGATAATATGGACATTGAGCGCGAGCGCGGCATCACCATCAAGAGCCAGACCATCTGCCTGCCGTACAAGGCCAAGGACGGCCAGCAGTATTACCTGAACTTGGTGGACACGCCCGGCCATGTGGATTTCAGCTACGAGGTCTCCCGTGCTTTGGCAGCCTGCGAAGGCGCGCTGCTGCTGGTGGATGCGGCCCAAGGCGTGGAAGCCCAGACCTTGGCCAACCTCTACTTGGCAATGGAGAACGACTTGGAGATCATTCCGGTGATCAACAAGATAGACCTGCCTGCTGCGGAGCCGGAAAAGGTGGCCCACGAGATCAGCCATGACTTGGGCTTGGGTGCTGACACCATCCAGCTCTGCTCTGCTAAGACGGGCAAAGGGGTTGAGGACATCCTTGAGGCCATAGTCAAGTACCTGCCGCCGCCCAAAGGCGACCCTAATGCGCCGCTGGAAGCCCTGATCTTTGATGCCAACTACGATGCCTACCGGGGCACGGTCATCTCGGTGCGCATTGTCAACGGCACCATCCGCACTGGCGACCTGATCACCTTTATGCACAATAAGTCGGAGTACCGCGTCGAGGAGTTAGGCCAGTACCTGCTGACCCGCACCCCGCGCGAGAGCCTGAGCGCGGGTCAGATCGGCTACGTCATTGCTGGGGTGAAAACCGTTGCGGACACCAAACCGGGCGACACCATCACCCACAAAGCTGCGCCCTGCGCAAAAGCACTGCCTGGCTTTAAGGAGGCCCAGCAGGTGGTCTTCTCCTCCATCTATCCCATCTCTGCGGATGACTACGAGGACTTAGCCACGGCCCTAGAAAAGCTCCAGCTCAACGATGCCGCCCTCACCTTTCAGAAGGACTCATCGGCAGCCTTGGGCTTTGGCTTCCGCTGCGGCTTCCTTGGCCTGCTCCACTTGGAAGTAGTGCAGGAGCGGATTGAGCGCGAGTTTGACATCTCGATCATTCTGACCGTGCCGTCGGTGCGTTATGCCGTGTATCTCCAGAACGGTGTGGAGCAGATGCTTGATAACCCTTCCTTCTTTCCTGATCCCGGTTCCATTGAGCATATTGAGGAGCCGTTCATCAAGGCCACCATTCTCATCCCTGACCGCTACATGGGTGCGCTGATGAACCTCTGCATGGAGCGGCGCGGCGAGAACATCCACTACCATTACCCTATGCCGGGCCGGATTGAGATGACCTGTGAGCTGCCGCTGGCCGAGGTGATCTATGACTTCTACGACAAGCTGAAGTCGCTCACTCAAGGCTATGGTTCCTTTGACTATGAGCTGCTTGACTACCGAACCAGCGACTTAGTCAAGCTGGATATTCTGGTGAATGGGGAGCGGGTGGATGCGCTCTCCCAGCTCACCCACCGCCAGCGTTCCCGCGAGCGCGGCCTCAAGGCGTGTGAGAGCTTGCAGGAGGAGATTCCCCGGCAGATGTTCAAGATAGCTATTCAGGCGGCTATTGGTGGCAATGTGGTGGCCCGGACAAATGTGGCGGCCCTGCGCAAGGACGTAACCGCCAAGTGCTATGGCGGCGACATCAGCCGGAAGCGCAAGCTGCTGGAGAAGCAGAAGGCAGGCAAGAAGCGGATGAAGACCGTGGGTAATGTGGATATTCCCCAGTCCGCCTTTCTGTCCGTGCTCAAGTCGGAGCAGTAAGGCTGGACGGATTGACTGGGCCATGATCGAAAGAAAGAACTGAACAAGGGAGTTAGCATGAAACGCAGGGTCTATGTAGAAACTTCGGTGGTCAGCTACCTGACAGCCCGGCCGAGCAGGACGATCATCGGGGCTGCGCACCAGCAGCTTACACAGGCATGGTGGGAACAGCGCGGCGAGTATGAACTGCTGATCTCACAGGCTGTCAGGCAGGAATGCGCGGCAGGGAATGCCGAAGCTGCACAAAGGAGACTGGCTGCCCTTGAAGGCTTAGACCTGCTGGAGGTGACAGAGGAGATGATCACTCTGGCAGAAGAGATGATTGCCCGGCAGCTTGTTCCTGCGAAAGCGGTTGAAGATGCCCTGCATATTGCTGTTGCCACTCTGCATCATGTTGACTTCCTGCTCACTTGGAACTGCCGCCATATTGCCAACCCGGTGATTCAGGAAGGCATTGCCGAATATCTTGAGCAACAGGGCCTGTTGCTGCCTATTATCTGTACACCTGAAGAGCTACTTGGAGGAATGGACGATGAGTGATGAAATTATTGCCGAGGTACGGGCTGTCAAGGATGCGCTTGCCGCGCAGCACAACTATGATCTCCGTTCGCTTTTCGTGGCGATCAAGCAGGGAGAGGCAGAGCTTGAGGCCGCAGGCATCCGGGTGATTCCGCCTCCGGGCAGTCCTGCCAATCTGCCGAACACTGCCTTGCAGCGGAGCCGCTTTGCCCGGCGGCGAGGGTGAACAAGGAGAGGAAACATGGACAACCAATTCCACAACAGCGGCCCCGGCGAGCAGAACATTGCGCAAGGTGATGGGGCCATTGGCAAGCAGGAGAAGGTCACGCAGGAGGTGCGCGGACACGGCAACATCTTCTCCGGCACGGGCAATGTGACGGTGAACGGCATCTCCCCGCAGGACTTTGCTGAGTACGCAGGCAAGCTCGCGGTCACGGAGACGGCCCTTGCCAGCTTCTTCAAGATCATGGAGGAGCAGCAGGTTCCTCTGGGGGACTTGGACAGCAAGCTGCGGGACATAGCCGGGCAGTACAAGGAACTGCTGGCGCGGCTGGAGACCGTGCAGTCCGCAGACCCGCAGGTGCAGCGGCTGAAGGACGAGGCGCGGCAGGCCATTGAGGCGGGCGACTATGCCACGGCCGAGGAGCTGCTGAACCAAGCCGAGGCCCGCGATGTGCAGGCCATAGAGCAGCTTGAGGATGCAGCCCGGCAGCGGCGCATCTCTGCTGCGGAAACCAATGCTACCCAAGCCCTTGCCCAGCGCATCCAGTTGCGCTACGCCAAGGCAGCGGCCTATTGGCAGAAAGCTGCTGCCCTGCTGCCGGAAGACAAGAAGAAGGAACGCTCGCTTTGTCTGAACGAGGCAGGCTGTGACTTCTACCGTGTTGCCGAGTACAAGGAAGCCCTGCCCTTGTATGAGCAGAGTCTTGTCATCTGCCGGGAGATTGGCGACAAGGCAGGGGAAAGCGCAACGCTGAACAACATTGGCGACATTCACAGGGTACGGGGCGACTACGGCACGGCCCTGAAGTATCTGGAGCAGAGCCTTGCCATCCAGCAGAAGATTGGCGACAAGGCGGGCGAAGGCACAACGCTGAACAACATCAGCCAGATTTACGATGCGCGGGGCGACTACGCCACGGCCCTGAGCTATCTGGAGCAGAGCCTTGCCATCTGCCGGGAGATTGGCGGCAAGGCAGGGGAAGGCTGCACGCTGAACAACATCAGCCAGATTTACGATGCCAAGGGCGACTACGGCACGGCCTTGAGCTATCTGGAGCAGAGCCTTGTCATCCGCCGCGAGATTGGCGACAAGGCTGGCGAAGGCTGCACGCTGAACAACATCAGCCAGATTTACAAAGCGCGGGGCGACTACGGCACGGCCCTGAAGTATCTGGAGCAGAGCCTTGCCATCACGCAGGAGATTGGCGACAAGGCAGGCGAAGGCACGACGCTGAACAACCTTGCCACGACTGCGTATGCCAAGGGTGACTACCCCACGGCCTTGAAGTATCTGGAGCAGAGCCTTGTCATCCGCCGCGAGATTGGCGACAAGGCAGGCGAAGGCACGACGCTGAACAACATCAGCCAGATTTACGATGCGCGGGGCGACTACGCTGCTGCCCTGAAGTATCTGGAGCAGAGCCTTGTCATCCGCCGGGAGATTGGCGACAGGAGCGGGGAAGCGGTGACGAGCTGGAACATCGGTCTCACTTACAACGAGCAAGGCGACCTGCGGAAGGCGGAGCAATACATCAGCCGGGCTGTGCAGCTTGCTGAGGATCTTGGTCATCCATCATTGGAGAAATACCGCAAGGAATTGGCAGCCGTCCGCGCCAAGCTGCGGGGCAAGTAGGGGCGAAAGATTTTTTGCCCCTACGGTATCTCTCTGCTTGGTGTACCCACCAAGTTTTACTTCATGTACCCACCAAACGCTGGTTGGTGTCTACACCAAGATTCGGTTGGTGTACCCACCAAGTTTTGCTTGGTGTCTACACCAAGTTCTGGTTCATGGAGACACCAAAAAAGTCAGCCGCAGGGCACCGGGCCGCTGCTGGATATGCTTGACAAATCCAGCCGACCTGTTTAGGATGTTTTTCTGATGTGTTTACAAACTGGTATCAAGCATTTCACCCAAATGGAGAGCAGCTATGGCAGCAATTCAATGGAGGCCGACACCCAACACCCTAACCACTCCCGATTCCTACAGCATCCGCTTCATTGCCCGCAGCTCGGCTGGCATTGATGCTCTTGCCAATGACATTGCCCTGCGCCATCCCAACTTCAGCAAGGCCGACATCCTAACCATCCTCCGCAGCGAGGATGAGGCCATCATGGCCCGGCTGCTCAACGGCGAGCAGGTAACAAAAGAGGGCAGCTTCAGTTGGTTCCCCTCTTTCACTGGCCGCCTCGACAGCCCGGAAGACCAGCTGCCGCCCTTGGATGAGTGCCTGCACATCAATACCCGCATCTCTCCTCCCTATCTTGCCGCCTTCCGCCAAGCCGCCAAGACTGAGCGACTGCCAATGGAGAAAAAGCTGCCCCTGATTGCCACGGCGCAGGACACCCTGCTGGAGCTGAAAGACGTGCTCAACCCGGCAGGCGCGCTCCAGCTCACCGGCGACGACCTCTTCTTTGACCGGACTACGCCGAATGCGGGCGAGTGCGTGCTTGAAGGCACCCAGAGCGGCAGGACGGTGCAGAGCAGCTTCATCAAGGTTGAGGTCAGCGAGATCATCTTTATGCCGGAGATTCCCAGCCAAGCCCAGCCGTGGAACAACGAGTACCGGGTTTCAGTCAGCACCCATTACACCGAACACGGCACCCTGCGCACCGGCACCTATGCCCGGCTCTTGCGCAGTCCCCTCACTCTGAGCAACTTCGGCCACCCGAATCCGCCGGAAGTCGGCATTCTCACCGGCAGCGCGGCCAGCCCGTATGTCAGCGTCATCAGCGGCAGCGTATCGGCCAATGAGGTACTACGCATCCAAGTCCTGCTCGACCTGCGGGCGGACGCGCTGCTCTTCAGCTTGCTGGATATGAAAGAAGGCGGCAGAACAGGGGCAGTCGTGACCGTCACTGCCAACGGCGAACAGACCCTGCAAGGCTTTGCTGGGTCAGCCGTCAGCAGCCTGACTGTGCGGGTGAATGAGTATGCCGCCCTCAAGGAGCTGATCCGCAACAGCTACAGCGGCAGACTGGTGGATATTCTCAACGTGCAGGAATAAGGCGCGGACAAGATAGCGGGCGGCTGCCGCCCGCTGGTGGATGCGTTCCGGTGTTGCTAGGCTTCATTGCTTCATCAAGCTGTCAATTTCCTCCTGAAGCATAGGCAAGTACTTGACAACAGCTCCCCAGACTATTGCGTCATCAATCTTGTCATAGCCGTGAATCACTCTGTTACGCATAGAGATGATCTGCGTCTTATATGAAATGGCAATATGAGGATCGACTCTGTCTATTCTGTTCATGGCTTCGCCGATGATTTCAAATTCCCTCTCCACCGCTCGGCGCAGCATCTTGCTGCCCAAGTAACAGCTAAAATCTCTTTTGTCTCCGAGATAGCTGAATATAGAGGCAATGGCTTCACCAATGTCATAAAGATATTTTCTGACCTGATCATCCATAGAGTTTAACCTTTGTCTGATTAACGGCCTTGATGAAGAAGGGATTGGCAAGAGAGTTTTCTGTGATCAGATCAACTCTGCGCTGGAAGAGCTGTTCAAATTCCTCGGCAAGGCAGAAATAGTTATCGGCATAGTCGCCGTAGTCCATAGTCTCAAAAGAGATGAGCAGATCAATGTCGCTTGAGGAGGAAAAGCGTTCTGTGCAGACTGAGCCAAAGGCAAACACTGACCTCACCTTGCGGCTGGCGCACAAGGCTCTGATCTTGTCTATGTTGTCGCTGATGATACGGTTCATGGAGTAGTTGCTGCGGTCATTTCTCTTTCTGAAGAGTGCCAGCCAAAGGGTAAGCCTGCTCAGGCTTTGGGCGCAAAGGGCTTAAGCAGCTCCTTCTTATCAATGTTGGCCTTGGCCGTGTCGTAGGTGATCTTGCCAGCCTGAAGCATCTCAAGTACCGACTCGTCCATCAGCTTCATGCCTACGGAACGGCCCATCTGCATGGTAGAGCGAATCTGGAAGGTCTTGTTGTCCTTAATCAGGTTAGCAATGGACAGGTTGCCGATCAGTACCTCCACCGCCAAGTGCATGTTTGTGTTGTCTGCACCGGGTAGGAGCCGCTGAGTAAAGACCGCCTTGAGCGACTCACTCAACATGGCTCGGACTTGGTTCTGCTCGCCTGCTGGGTAGGAGTCAATAATCCGGTCAACCGTTTTGGGCGCACTGGAGGTGGACAGCGTACCAATAACCAAGTGACCCGTCTCAGAAGCAGAAATGGCCAAAGAGATGGTATCCAAGTCACGCAACTCACCAATAACAATTACGTCCGGGTCTTGGCGCAGCGCACCCTTGAGGGCATTGGCATAGGCCAAGGTGTCCTTGCCAAGCTGCCGCTGGTTGATCGCCCCTTTCTTGAGCGGGTGGACAAACTCAATCGGGTCTTCAACAGTCAGGACATGGTGGGCATGGTTGCTGTTGATGTAATCAATCATTGCAGCAAGGGTGGTGGTCTTGCCGTGCCCGGTTGCGCCTGTAACCAAGATAATGCCCTGATGGTTCTCCAGAATCTTGTACATCACATCCGGGATGCCCAAGTCCTTAAATGAGGGAATCTTGCTGGGAATAACCCGGAAGATGCAGCTCATGCCGTTGTTGTGCAGCATAGCACTGCCCCGAAAACGCCCCAGCCCTTGTATTTCATAAGCAAAGTCGAGCTGCATGTCCTCGCGGAGGGTCTGCTGCTGCTCCGGGCTGAGGATTTCCAGAATCACCTTGCGGCAGCTTGCGTCAGTGAGGGACTGGCTTTTCAGCCGAATCATCTTGCCGAGCCGCCGCACCATAAACGGCTCACCCGGCAGTACGTGGATGTCAGAAGCATTGAGATCAACTGCTGCCTTGAACACCTTGTCTAATATCGCCATAGGAGTCCTCCTAAAAAAGGAAAATAAGTAGTATTGTACCACGGCCGCAGGATGAGCCGCAGAGAAAAAACAGGCTACTCCGCCCACGGCGGCAGGCAAGAACATCTTACCCTTGAGCAAACCTTGTTGGCTAGGGTACAATCAACCGGATAACTAGAACCTTTCCCCTGAGCACAAGAGGCTGACCGCCATGATCCATGATGCCGCCTTTGGCATAGCTATTCTCCTTGCGGCAGGACTGGCTATGGCCAAACTTGCCCAGCTTTTCCACATGCCCTCTGTGACCGGCTTTATTTTCGCTGGTCTCTTGCTCGGTGAATCAGGCGTAGGCTTGATTACCAATGATCTGCTTGGCCATCAGCTTGACCATTTTACCAGCATTGCCCTGATGCTGATTGCCTTTGGCATTGGTGAGCACGTCGAGCTGCGCCGCCTCAAAGGCATGGAACGCACGGTGCTCTGGATTGCCACAGTACAGGCGCTCGTTGTTTTTGCCCTCGTCACGGCGGTTGCTTTGGCGACGCTCCGTTTACTTACCGGAAGCGCAGATGCTGGCCAGTTTACCTTAGCTCTGCTCCTTGGGGCGATTGCTGCGGCCAATGCGCCAGCTACCTTGCTGCATGTAGTGCAAGAGTTAGGCGCACGCGGGCCGATGACCTCAACACTCATGGCCGCCGTCGCAGTCGGCGATGCCTTGGCTATCATGATGTTTGGCATGGCTATTTCTGTAGCCCGCAATCTTGCTGGCCCAGGACAAGGCTTACTGCTCTGCCTCTATGAAACCGGCGGCTCGCTGGCTGTGGGCATTTGTACTGGTCTGCTTTTAGATAAGATTCAAGACAAGCTGCGCAGCCAAGGCGAGATGCTCACTGCGGGTTTGGCTGTCCTCCTCCTCGGTGGTGAGTTGTCCCGTCTTGTTGGGCTTTCGCCCCTCTTGGTTGGCATGGCAGTTGGTTTCATTCTTATCAACAATGCCGAGCGCGATGTGCGGCTCTTTCGGATCATTAATGGCTTTGAACCACCGATCTACGTGCTGTTCTTCACCTTAGCAGGAGCACATATCAATCTCTCTGCCCTGCTGGCGGCGGGCTGGCTGGGGTTAGCGTACTTTTTTGCCCGGATGCTGGGTAAATACTGCGGCTCTTGGCTTGGAGCGTGGTTCGCTGGCGCAGACAAGATAGTACGTAACTATCTTGGTCTCTCGTTCATCCCGCAAGCAGGCATGGCCATTGGTTTTGTCTTTCTGATCAGTGCAGATCCTAAGCTATCGCAATGGTCTCAGACTATCACACCAGTGGTCTTGGCTGGAGTGATGCTGTCTGAGTTGTTCGGTCCTTTGCTGGTACGGATTAACTTAAATAAAGCTGGTGAGATGCAGAAGCCAGCACACGATGAGTCGTTCAGTCTCTCCAGTTTGTTTGGTAAGAAACAGAATAGCAAACTCAGATTGGAGCCGTGGACTAAGCAGCAACTCCATCCAAATGCGACCCCAACAGGCACTGTACTGATCGGGGCGGCTCATTTTGCTACGATCCGGGCACTGACACGAGTAGCAACTATTATTGCAGATCATCTCGGTGCCTTGCCTCTATCGGTGCGGGTACAGTCGCCCTCCTCTCCTGAGCTGGTCTCAGGGGATCAGGAGAACTTTTGCTTTCCAGAGATTGATGAGGCACGGATGCTCGGTTATTCCCTGCAAACAAAACTTATTCATGCTGATAAAGTTGACCTTGCCTTAGCTACAGCAACCCAAGAACAGGAAGCGGTTGCCTTGGTGATTGGCTACCCTGTGAGCCGTAATCCACTTAAATTTCATAAGATGCTCAGTCGCATCACCAGCACGGTTTCCTGTCCGGTAATTGCCGTCCGTTTTGTCGGCACCATGATCTGTCACCACATTCTAGTTCCCTTTATCCTGCTGCAAGATCTGGACGAACTGCGCTCAGTGCTCGAAGCGATGACGGCGGCCTGCGCCTCTAAACTAACCTTCCAGCATCTACTCCCTGCGGACAGCTCGCTTGATGAAGAGCAAGAGGCAGAGCAGCAGTTGCAAGAATGGGTCTCTGCTTATTTTTATGGTTTAGAGCAGCCCCGCTGTCTGGTAGAGATCACCTCCTCCCGGCTTGAATCAATACTTCGAGAAGTGGAAGAGCATGATTTGATTGTCATGACTGCGGCCAGAGTCTCTGGTTGCCAGCGCAGACTCTTTGGCACGTTAGCAGATGCGGTGCTCCACAACTGCGACAAGCCTGCCTTGGTTGTCCATACCGACAAGAGAAGCGCAGCATAATGAGCAAGCAAATCATAGTGGTGGGTGCTGGTGCTGCTGGCTTGATGGCTGCTGGCCAAGCAGCAGAGCAAGGGGCTAAGGTCATTCTCTTGGAAAAGATGGCCCAGCCGGGCCGCAAGATCGCTATTTCGGGTAAAGGTCGCTGTAATCTGACCAATACGGCTGCATTGCCAGACTTTCTCGCTCGCTTTGGCAGGAACGGCAAATTCCTTCGCCAATGCTTTCAGCAGTTTTTCAGCCAAGAGTTGCTTTGCTTCTTTGAGGAACACGGCTTGGCCACAGTCACGGAACGCGGTGGCAGGGTCTTTCCCGCCCAAGGTCGGGCCACGGATGTGGTTGCCGTCTTCCGCGACTGGTTAGCTGGGCTGCCAGTTGAACTGCGGCCAGCTTCGTGCGTGGAAACGCTGCTGACCGAAAACGGGGCAGTGCAAGGTGTCATCTGCAATGGCAAGGCAGTGCAAGGCAAAGCCGTGATTCTTGCAGCAGGCGGTTCCTCCTACCAAGCCACTGGTTCTAGCGGTGATGGCTGTCGTCTGGCAGAAAGTGTAGGCCACAGCATCGTTTCGCTCCGTCCTGCCTTGGTGCCGATAGAAACCAGCGGCGGTTTAGCAGCCCGATTGGCCGGGCTACATCTGCGCAATGTTGGCGTGCGCCTATTGATTAACAACAAAAAACGGGCCGATGCCTTTGGCGAATTGCTCTTTATGAAATACGGGCTATCAGGGCCGGTAATTCTCACTCTGAGCAGCCTGATAGTCGATGCGCTGCGGGTGGGCGAGACCGCCAGCGTGGTACTTGACCTGAAACCAGCCTTGGATGAGCAGAAGTTGGAGGCTCGGCTGTTGCGTGATTTTGCTGAACGGCGCAAGGAGCGGATGGATTCTGTGCTGCGCGGTTTGCTGCCCAGTCAGATGGTGCTGGTTTGCTTGGACGAAGTCGGCATTGTCGCAGAGCGGCTGGCCGGAGAAGTCACAGCCGCAGAGCGCAAACGGCTGCGCGGCTGGTTGAAGGCAATCACCCTACCAGTCACAGGCTATCGCGGCTTCAAAGAGGCGATCATCACCGCAGGCGGGGTTAACCTTGCTGAGGTTGAGCCGCGCACTATGCACTCGAAGCTCTGCAAAGGACTGTATTTGGCGGGCGAACTGCTCGACTTACAGGCAGATACGGGCGGCTATAACCTGCAAGCTGCCTTTTCTATGGGTTGGCTGGCTGGGCGGAGTGCAGCACAATTACAATCATAAATCATAGAGATACATGGATACCACAACAGCTCTTCTCTTACTTGTATCAGGCATTGGTGTTGGCATTGGTGCCTCATTTTCAGGATTAGGCGGCGGCTTTATTATGGTGCCGCTCCTCTTGTTCATGGGCTATAGCGCGCAAAAAGCTGTTGGCACTTCTTTTCTCGCTATTCTGATTATTTCCATCTCAGCCCTGTTTGCTCATAATAAGTTTGCCAATGTAGATTATAAAACCGGTCTGCTGCTAGGTCTTGGTGGATTTGTGGGTGCCCAGCTTGGGGCTTACCTTGTCCAGCAGGTATCAACCACCCATTTCAAGAAGATCTTTGCGGGTATCCTTGCTGGATTAGCCGTGTATCTTTTCTTTAGGAAATAGAACTCCTTCGCCTGAGAGTATAGCCAATGCAAGCAGTCTCTCCAATTGCCGTTGCCCTGACCCATTGTTCTAGCTACGCACAACCAGAGCTTGATGAGGCGTTAGCGCACGTGCTCGCCAGTATCGATTTGCCAAACTTGCGGTCAGCTAGAGTGCTGCTCAAGCCGAATCTCATTTCGGCAAAACATGGCACCCTACCCTGCACAGAGGCTGCCTTTATGCTGGCTGTAGCTCGCTGGCTGCTCGATCAGGGGGCGAAAGTCAGTCTCGGTGATTCGCCTGCTTTTGGTACTGCCACAATGGTCTTGCAGGCACTGGGCATCATGGACGAACTGACCGCTCTTGGGGTGGAAATAAGAAATTTTCTTAGAGGACGAAAGGTGCAGCTTGCTAGTGGTGGCTCGGCTGTACTGGCTGAAGCAGCTTTGGATTGCGATCTGCTGGTTAATCTGCCAAGGGTCAAAGCTCATGCCCAAGCCCGGCTCACCTTGGCGGTGAAAAACTGTTTTGGTTGTGTGCTTGGGACAAGAAAGGCGTGGTGGCACATGCGATATGGTGGGCCGAATGGTGCTTTTTATGCGCGGCTGGCTCAGATTCCTTTGCTGCTTCCGCCAATGCTTACGCTTGTTGATGGAATTATTGCCATGCACAAAAGCGGGCCGATTCAGGGCGAAGCCTATCCGCTGGCACTGGTCGGGGCTTCCATGAATCCAGTGGCAATGGATACGGCTCTGCATCAGCTTCTTGGGGTTGCTCCAGCGCAAAGTCTGGTGATGGCTGCCTGCTGTCGGACAAAAATGCTTGGAGCAGAACGAGAACAGCTCTTCTTTCCTTTAGAGCAGCCAGAGGATTTTCAAGCTGATGGTTTTCTCGTGCCAGATGAACTCAGTCCAGTTCGCTTTAACCCCTTCCGTTTTTTGATCAGTGCTGGGCAAAGGATGCTGCTTCATCGGCAGGGCTTGAGAAGGTGAAAGAGCTGCTTAAATCTGCGGGTGGTACCCTCGATAATGGCAGAATGCGAGGCTCCCTGCTGATTTATATTGACATTTCGTTTGCCCTACAATATGTTGGCCCGATCAGTCTGTTCTTTTCCTCCCGAATACAGAGGCATCAATGAAATATTCCCGCCTTTTCATAATTATTTTAGCTGCTTTGGCCTGCGTTGTTGCCAGCACCGCCTATTCCGGCAATCTTCTGATGATGATTGCGCCGCTGCTGGGGAAGCACAGCACGTCTGAACCGCTCTCCCATCAAGCTCTTTTAGTTGGCCCGCTGTCCGGGGCTTCGATCAAAGCCTTTCAAATTGAAGAGCTGATGACTCCGACGGAAGGGCCGAAACAAGCTGTGCAAAGTAACAGCAGCCTTCTGGCGGCAGGCACTTTTGATCTTGCTCTTGCTGGCTTAGCGGATAACGAGTGGATTGTAGCCGAAGCAAGCGGCGGCGCAGATATTGATGCTGACAGCAACGGCGTTGCTGATGCCTCACCAACCCAGAATCTGGGAACGCTCCATGCCTTGGCACGGGCTTCAGACTGGCGCAGCAAGCATCTGCGAATCACTCCGTTGACGGAAATTGGCTGGCGGTATGTTGAGAATTTGATTTCCGCCGTTTCTGCGGAAAAATTGGAAATACGTCTCGCTGATCTTGCCAGATATCTTATCAAGAGCGATATCAATGGCAACGGCACAATTGACTGGGATGACATTTTAGCCTTTGATCCTGCAAAGACGGCAGACAAAGCCAAGCTCGCCTTTGATTATGGCTGGCTTTCCACGGCCAATGATGCGGGGCAAACTATTCTTGCTTCCCTGCGGGCAGGAGAGACAGATGCGATGCTTGCCCAATTGGATGAGACTTTTTCTTGGCTCATGACCCGTTTTCCTGTTCCTGATTCACGCTATCATACTGTGCAAGTAACTCTTTCTGTCTTTGGTCCCGGCAAGGCAACGTCAGGCGCACCGCATAATCTTGCAGTTGATTCAACTCTTGCGGAACCAGTGTATGAAGATCATATTTTTTTGACTGAAGATGACATCGGCATGATTACGTTTACGGCGACGGCAGGTGCTGATGCGCAGATTTTAAGCTGGTCAGGTTGTGAAAATGTTTCCGCTGACTTGATGCAATGCACGGTGTCACTGAATAAAAGTCAGTCTGTGGTTGCCAACTTTGGCAGAACAGAGACCATTCTCAATGGTGTTGTGCATGATCTCAGCAGGGCCAATAATATCCTTGGCACTAACACAGTTGCCGTATTTTTGCCAAGTGATATGAATGATCTTATTGATGAAATGGAGGCGGCTAATGCGGGAGATTTTATCGTTGGGGATGATGATGGCGGCTTCCTGCGCAAGATTACAGAAATTAAGAAATTTTCTTCCACATATTATGAGCTTAAAACAGCAGAGGCTTCTCTTGATGAAGTTGTCAGTCAAGGAACTGGGCATATTTACAAACAGCTAACCAATGGTGATCTGGAAGGATACGCTGCTCCTGCAGCAGCAGGGATGCAAGCGACAGTTTCACCAGTGGCTTTCACTGGGCTGGAGGGCACCAGCTTGAAAGTTTCTGAACGCCCCAATGACACTAAATTCATCATTGCTCTCGGCACCCTTGCTCAATCCTTTGATAACGTTAGTGCTGCCGCTCCGTCTTCTTCCGTCGCAGCGAATGTCACTCTTTATGATGATGGCCAAGGCAAGACCTTGACTGCCAGCGGAGAAATCGAGATGACTGTTTCCTTTGACAAAGGAATTGATTTTGATTCTGCCAAGTTACAGTATTTCAAACTCATAGCGATCACCGAAGCAAAAGAAAATGTTTCATTGAAGTCAAACTATGAGCTGAAAAAATTTGATCGAGTAAAGAAAAACATAGGCACAATACGCTTTGCACCTATTAGTTTTTTTGTCGGATATATTCCAGTATGGATTACTCCTAAAATAGATGTTTATCTCTTCGCCGAAGGTAAAATTGAGGCAGAGGCTACTTTTGGAGCAGAGTTCAAGCAAGTTGTCGAGGGAGGAGTTTTATACAACAAAGATACCGGATTTTCTCGTCATAAGCGTTTTGCCGCAGATTATTCGCCTGTTCTCTCAGGAGAGATTAGTGCTTCGATAAAAGGAGGTGTCGAGACCAATTTTTCGACAAAATTATATGATGCAACCGGGCCTTCCATTCCAATAGACAGATATGTCCAAATTAAGGCAAGTGCCTCCACTGAAATTTCTGAGCACTGCTCTGATATAGTTGTGCAGTTTTCAGAAGGCCTTGAAGCAAGTTTCAAATGGGACATGAGCGGTGCAACAAAAATTGGACAACTTTTACACCTCGATCAGTTAGAAGATCTAACAAAATTCTCTATTGTCGCCTCAGAAAAAAAAGTGAAGGAATGGACGGTTTATGACACATGTTCAAGAGGTTCTTTTTTGAGTATTGACGGTAATGGTATATTTTCCAATATTGATGCTGGTTATCCGAATGGGTTAGCAACTACTCTCACAGTTTCTAATACCGGCAAACAAGACCTACATTGGAATACCAAGAATGGCTCGGCTGCAATCACCATCAGTCCTTCATCAGGTGTGCTTGCTCCGGGTGAGCATGAGCTTGTGCAGATGTCCGTGGCCACCGCTGGCCTGCCTGCTGGCCGGTATCTGCGCAAGCCATTTTTTTACAATGAAGCATCTGTAGGGAAAAATCTGCCGGATGAGCAATTCGGCAACACGTATAAGACCGTTGACATAACCGTCAACGGCGCGATCAATGACACTCCGGCAATTACTTCAGCAACCAGTCCTGCTGTTGGCAAGGCGGCTCTGAATTGGGATTTCACATCTTCTTCGTCTGAACCATTTGTAGGTTTTCAGGTATATGCAACGCAGACTCCCGCAAATCCGCTGACCTATCAATTGGTTTATACAACAGATATCTATCGTCGCCAAGCTATTATCTCCGGGTTGGCACAGGGAAAAACCTACTCTTTCGATATGCGGGCGTACAGCAATAATGGCGCACGTCCAGGGCCTTTTTCCAACAAAGTTTCCGTGCAGATCGCAGGCAATCCTGTAGTTGTTACGCCAACAAGATTGAATGACACCGGCATAACATGGAGCGGCAACTACGCTTACGGCAACAACACGGCCTGCATTGCTTCAACCACACCGGACGGCGACAACGTGGTTGCAGCGCAAGACTGCTCGCATGGCCGCGATGTGACTGACAACGACGACAGCGACGGCCATGCCGGATTCAGTTACACCAAATTAGACAGCAACGGCCAGCCTCTTGCCAATCAAAACGCTGATTATGCCACCACACCTTGGGCCTGTGTGAAGGATAATGTCACCGGCCTGATTTGGGAGGTGAAGACGGATGACGGAGGGCTGCATGATAAAGATGATAGATATACGTGGTACAATACTGACCCAAAGACCAACGGCGGGGCGGATGGTTATGATGGTTATGATGATTATGGTGGTACCACCTGTTATAATTACGACAGCAGCAATCCTAACACCTTCTGCAACACGCAGGCGTATGTGAACCGGGTGAATGCTGCTGGCTGGTGCGGGACTTCTAATTGGAGAATGCCGACTCGTAAGGAGTTAGAGAGTCTTTTGCATTATAATCGTGATCCGATCTATCTAAAAATAGACACCGATTATTTTCCGAATTCATCTAACGGATGTGTCTGGTCTGGTACACCATCTGCTGATGAACAAAACTGTGCGTGGCACATTTATTATGATTGTGGCGTTTCTTACCCATACTTTGTCGGCAGCAATAGATGTTTAGTGCGACTTGTGCGCGCTGGGCTTTGATTTTCTTGCATTCTGCGAATAGTTGTTTGTTGCCAGCAATATAGCGATACGCTATTATTTTTCCCTGTAGGAGAAAGTATGAATAAGACTATACGAATTTTATTTTTGCTAATTTGTTACATTTTTTCTTCTGCCGATGTCCATTCCCAGCAGATTCAACAGGTATGCAAGCAGTATTCCATTCCTGCCTCCACGCCGGACAGTCAATTGATTGATAACGGCGACGGCACTATCACGGACAGAAAGACCGGCCTGATGTGGAAAAAATGCCTCGAAGGTGTCAGTGGTGTATTGTGCGATATAGATTCTCCAATTCATTTTACTTGGCAGGAAGCCCTTGAACGGATAGGAAACGTCAATAATGGCTATGGTTTTGCAGGATATACAGATTGGCGACTGCCAAATATAAGAGAGCTGGTTTCAATCGTTGAGGAACAGTGCGCTTACCCTGCAATAAACATGAATCGTTTTCCAACGCTTGATCCTTATTCTTGGAGCGTCTGGTCTGCGTCCCCCTATATTGACAGCAGATTGACAGTCCAAGACAATATCTGGGTTGTCTCTTTTTTTGATGGCAGCTCTGTAGTGGCAGGTCGCAGCAATCAATTGATTGTCCGTCTGGTGCGTGGCGGACAGTGATTCTGCTTTTTGCCTGTATAAGCTGCCTGAGCGGAGCCGAAGGTGGTTTCGGCTTCGCTCAACCACCTTGGCGTGCTTGCAGCGCGCTCGTTTGCTATTCCGTACAGAAACAGCGATAAAATCAACGCCAAAGAGTGTGCCTTATGAGAGGAGCTGCCGCCTACAGTCAAGATTTCCACGCTTGGCTGCTGCACAACGCCGCGCTGCTGCGGGAACGGAACTTCACTGCAATTGATGCCGACAACATCGCCGAGGAGCTTGAAACAATGGGCAGGAGCGAAAAACGAGAGTTGATCAGCCGCTTGAGCGTGCTCATCGCCCATCTGCTGAAATGGAGGCATCAACCCGTCAGGCGGTCAAGGAGCTGGAGAAACACCATCGCAACCCAGCGGCTTGACATCAAAGAGCTGCTTGAAGACAGTCCCAGTCTGAACCATGACATGGAAGAGCAGCTGGAAAAGGCTTACAGCAAAGCCCTGCTGCTGGCGGAGCTGGAAACCGGGATTGACCGGAAACTGTTTCCGCCTTCCTCACCATTTTCATGGCAGGAACTTCTGAATGAAGACTTTTTGCCGGAAGCCTGATGCAGTTTCGCTTTAGTTGCATAATAAATATCCACGCATTCAGTGGAGGAACAACATGACCCGTATCAGTCTTGCTGAAGCAAGAACGAATTTCTCAGAACTTGTCCATAAAGCGTTGCTTGGCGAGGAAATCATCATTGCCGACGAGCAGCAGCGGCTGATCAAGCTGGTTCCTGTGCCTTCGGCAGAAGGAAAACGGCGGCCCGGCTCCGGCGCGGGCCAGCTGCGTCACATGGCAGATGACTTTGATGCTCCTCTTGAGAATGCCTATGAAACCAAATTTTGAGTGGGATGAAAAGAAAGCGAAATTAAATTTGAAAAAGCATGGGATATCCTTTGATGAAGGAGTGACAGTACTCCTCGATCCGTTTTCAATCACCATCAATGATCCAGATCATTCTGAGCATGAACAGCGATATATTGACATGGGAACCTCTGACAAAGGCCGTGTGCTGGTCGTTGTTTATACCGAACGAGGCGAAAATCTCCGCATCATAAGCTGCCGCAAGGCAACAGCTGCAGAACGACAATTCTATGAGGGCTGCTGACATGAAAAAAACAGGAAAAGAGATGCGCTCAGAATACGATTTCACCGGCGGAGTGCGCGGAAAGCACCACAAAGTGATGCAGGAAGGATATTCCGTTTCTGTTCATAAAGAGAATGGAGAAGTTGAGACACAGGACTTCATGCCGAGAAAAGACGATGCTATTATTTTAGAACCTGATCTGCGCCCCTATTTCCCGGACTCAGAATCAGTGAACCGGGCCTTGCGCTGCTTGGTTCCGCTGCTGCCGAAACGAGTTTGATAGTTCGTGCCCCAAACCGACCTCCACAAATCTGCAAAAGACTGCCGCAAGGTTCAGTTGGTGCGCGGCGGGAATTAAATGAGTGGAGAGGGGAGAATGGATAGTTCAGAGTTGATAATGGAGAGGTTGAACTCTCAACTCTTAACTATCCATTCTTAACTTAGCTCTCCCCACCTTCCCCTCTCTAAAAATCCATCCCACCGAGGAAAACGGCTGGCAGGTGCTGCTAGGTTCAAGTATAGTGAATCGTTCACTATGCCATAGTACCTGACAGCAGCGAAAATCTAGCCCGGCACACAAGCTAAAGGATCAAAATATGAGCAATCATAAGAGAGATAAAGCCTTCCAAATTAACAAAACATACGCGGAAATTAACGCCCGCATCAGAGCAGGCGAGGCAGTGGTAGTTACCGCAGATGAGATGGTAGATATCGTCAAACAAGAAGGCGCGGTTGCGGCAGCCAAGCGCGTGGATGTGGTAACAACCGGTACGTTCTCGATTATGTGCTCGTCTGGTATGTTTTTTAACTTTGGCCAGAGCAATCCCACCATCAAAGGACAAAAGGTTTGGTTGAACAAGGTGGCTGCGTATGCAGGTATTGCTGCTGTAGATGCCTATATTGGCGCAACAGAATTGGCGGAGACTGACCCGCTCAATCAGGTCTATCCAGGGGAATTCCGCTACGGCGGCGGCCATGTGATTGAAGACTTAGTGGCTGGCAAAAAGGTGCTACTAGAGGTTAAAGCCTACCCAACTGACTGCTATGCCAATACCAAGTGGAAAAAGGAAGTAACGCTGGCCGACCTGCCACATGCTTTGCTCTGCAATCCTCGCAATGGCTACCAGAACTATAACTGCGCGGTCAATTTTACTGATCGCATTGTCTATACCTACATGGGTGCGCTCAAGCCCCATTGCCGCAATGCCAACTATTGCAGCGCCGGGCAGCTCAGTCCGCTGCTCAATGACCCGCTTTATCGTACTATTGGCATCGGCACCCGTATTTTCCTTGGCGGTGGAGTGGGTTATGTGACTTTCCACGGTACCCAGCACAACCCAACAGCTTTGCGGGGCGACAACGGCGTTCCTATCCGGCCCGCAGGTACTATGATGGTGCAGGGTGATCTCAAGCAAATGTCAGCAGATTGGCTACGCGGAGTCAGTGTCCAAGGCTATGGTAGTTCCTTGGCTGTTGGCCTAGGTGTGCCAATACCAATTCTTAACGAAGAAATGGCTCAGTTCACTGGGATTTCAGATGAGGAAATCTTCACCCATATAGTAGATTACGGCCATGATTATACCAATGGTATTGCTCGTAGTTATGGTGAAGTCAGCTATGCCCAGCTCCGCAGTGGTGAAATCGAGGTGGAAGGGAAAAAAGTACCCACAGCTCCGTTGTCTTCTCTGAGTAAAGCGCGAGAAATCGCCCAAATTCTAAAAGAGTGGATTCAACAAGGCAAATTTCATCTCGGCGAACCCGTGGATTATTTCCCTACAACTGATTTTTCCTTTGACAAGCCAGAGCCACAGGAGTAACTGTAGGGGGAAGATAGCCTGCCTCCGCCGCTTACTGCGGGGCTTTGGTCGAGTTGGCATTGCTTTTTCTGGTGGCGTTGACTCTTCCTTTCTCCTGCGTGCAGCCATTGATACGTTGGGCGCAGAAAATGTGCTTGCCCTTCACGCTCGTTCCTGTCTCCTTAAAAAAGAAGAACAGGAGCAAGCCGCATCATGGTTGGAGCGGCATGGCATTCCAGCAGCACGATTACGACTGGTTGAGCTAGAACCATTGATGTGGGTAGATTTTGTTCGTAATCAATCAGATCGGTGTTATATCTGTAAGCGACGTATCTATCTGCTCTTTCAAACGGTACTGACAGCAGAAGGCATTACTGTGCTGCTAGATGGTACCAATGCCGATGATATTCAGCGAGGCCAAGAAGAGCGGCCTGGTTTGCGGGCTGTAGCAGAATTGGCTGTGCAAACACCGTTGGCGACCTGTAACCTGAGCAAGGCAGAGATCAGGGAACTGAGTCGTGAGCTAGGCTTAGACACGTGGGAGCAGCCAGCCAATTCCTGTCTTGCCACTCGGATTTCTCAAGGTTTAGAGATCACCATTGCTCGACTCGAACAAGTGGCGGCAATGGAACAGATATTGATGGATTTTGGTTTTTCTGGCTGCCGAGCACGACTCCTACAAGAAACAGTTGTCTGTCTTCAGCTTCGTCGACAAGATATGGACGATTTTTGTCGTTCCGAAATTCGGAATAAGCTCTGTTCTCTTTTTAAGGAACAGGGGATGAAAAAGATGTTTCTTGACCTTGATGGACGTTGACAGATGTTTTTTTATTCTGTTTAATGCCTCCACAAGAGATGTGGGCATTTTTTTTGCGGTGAGCAGCAGATGCGCCAGACACCCTATAAGGGTAAAACAAAAAAGAAGAGAGGAGCAGCGAATGAACAAGAAAGAACTGGTTGACTCAATGGCGGATGCAGCTGATATCAGTAAAGCAGCAGCAGAAAAAGCACTGAACAGCTTATTGATGAGTATCACCGAGGCGTTGTCTAAAGGTGATAAAGTAACGTTGGTAGGTTTTGGTACTTTTTCAGCAGTGAATCGCGCTGCTCGTCAGACAAAAAATCCACGCACTGGTGAACCAATTGATATTCCAGCTAAAATCTCTGCCAAGTTTAAGGCAGGTAGCAAGCTGGCTGAGGCAGTTAATGTCTGAAAACTGAGAGTAGGCTACAAAAATTTTCTTGCCAATCTTATTGTAGCAGAGTATATAAAAACTCCCGTTAAATGACGGGAGTAGATTTTTTTGTCGGGAAGTGGCTCAGTCTGGTAGAGCACAGCGTTCGGGACGCTGGGGCCGGAGGTTCGAATCCTCTCTTCCCGACCATCAAATGGAAAAATTATAGGGCTTATTGATATATTTTCAGTAATATCAATAAGCCTTTTTTATTTTCAATCTCTTATTCTACCGCCTGCTGCCACGGTCTCACCACAATGGTAGAAATAGAATTCTTGGGTGAGCCGTCAATAAATTTGTCTGAATAGCTCAGATAAACGAGCACCTTGCGCTTTTGGTCATAGAAGCGCACCACTTGCAATTTCTTGAACAAAAGCGAAGTGGATTTGCGGAAAACCTGTTCGCCATCTTGCTTACCACTGATCACCTCTTTTGGCAAAGTGATCGGCCCAGTTTGCCGACAGGCAATCGAGGCATCTGAAGTATCTTCCGCCAGCCCCACTGAACCCTTGATGCCACCGGTCTTGGCGCGACTGACATAGCAGGTTGCACCAGAAATATCTGGATCATCAAAGGCTTCAATCACAATCTTGTCATTTGCACCAAGCAGCTTAAAGGTGGTGCTAACAGTGCCGATTTTCTCTGCTTGTGCTGCTCCGGCAGCAGTACAAATAGCGAGTAAAGCTGTGCCAACGATTTTGATCTTCATGTTATCGACCTGCCTGCATTCGGTTGACAGCACTGAGGAGTGCCTTGATAGAAGAGATAATGATGTCCGTGTCCACACCTGCGCCCCACCAGCCTTCGTCAGTGCCGTTCGGCCGTTTGTCCATCACCTCAATATAGGTGACAGCCTTGGCAGAGGAACTTTCTGTTAAGGCATGTTCATGATAGGAGGTCAGGTCAAAACCCAGTCCTGCATCTTTCTTGAGAGCAGCACAGAAGGCATCTAACGGCCCGTTGCCAGAAGCCCTAAGATTAATCTCTCTGCCATCTATTTCCACTATGGCTTCAATATCTGCGGTGGACGCAGTTTCGTTGTCATCAATATGCCGCTTGCGGACATTGAATTGTTTTAAGCGGAAGCCGCCCGGCTGCTGACGTAGGTATTCCCGCTCAAACACCGCACAAACCGCTTGAGCAGGCAGCTCACTCCCAACCCGTTCTGTCTCCTTTTGTACTACTCGGCCAAAGCCCGGCCGCATCTTCTTGGGCAGCTTGTAGCCAAACTCACGATCCATGATATAGGCAGCACCGCCTTTACCAGACTGGCTATTAATGCAAATGATTGACTCATAGGTGCGGCCCACATCTTGTGGGTCAATGGGCAGATACGGCACGGCCCAGATGCCAGCCGCATCTGTAACCGCCTCCATCCCTTTGCTAATTGCGTCCTGATGCGAGCCAGAAAAGGCCGTGTAAACCAGCTCACCAACATAGGGATGACGCGGATGCACCGGCAGATTGGTGCAACGTTTATAGACCTCAGCCACCTTGTTGATGTCAGAGAAATCCAACTGCGGATCAACACCTTGGCTGAACAAATTCAGGGCCACAGTGAGAATATCAACATTACCGGTGCGCTCGCCATTGCCAAACAGCGTCCCTTCAACCCGATCAGCACCAGCCATCAGGGCCAACTCCGTAGCGGCCACAGCACAGCCCCGGTCATTGTGGGCGTGGAGACTGATCAGGGCACAGTCGCGCTGCTTCAGGTTGCGGATAAACCATTCAATTCGGTCAGCATAGATGTTCGGTGTGGACATCTCCACGGTTGCTGGCAGATTGAGAATCACGGGTCGTTCTGGACTTGGTTGCCACACCGCCATCACTGCTTCGCAAATCTCTAAGGCAAAGTCCAGCTCAGTGCCAGTGAAGCTCTCTGGTGAATATTCGTAACGAACATCACCCGCAAACCGGGCAGCCTCTTCCCGAATGACCTCTGCTCCTTGCACAGCAAGGGCAATGATCTCCTTTTGGCTCATCCTGAAGACTACCTCGCGCTGCAAGGTTGAGGTAGAATTGTACAGATGGACAACAGCCTTTTTTGCTCCGCGTAACGACTCAAAACTCTTGCGAATCAGTGGTTCACGGGCTTGGGTCAGCACTTGGATGGTTACGTCATCAGGGATGCGCCCCTCCTCAATCAGGAGACGGAGGAAGTCATATTCCACTTGAGAAGCTGCTGGAAAGCCAACCTCAATTTCTTTAAAGCCTATCTTTACTAGCAGCTCAAACATCTCCAGCTTTTGGGTGATGTTCATTGGTTGCCGTAAAGCCTGATTACCATCCCGTAGATCGACCGAACACCAGACCGGCGCGGTACGAATACACTTATCCGGCCACGTACGATCAGGCAGCAGGACAACAGGGCAGGGACGGTACTTGCGTAATTTTTCAGCCTGCATTGCGTTCCTCAAAAAATGAATGGTGCGATAATAAAAAAAGCCACGGTTCATCTACTGAACCGTGGCTGCCGGATTGCTTTTGTTCGCTGTCCTATCAGAACAAAATATCCCCTTCAGCCCCGGCAGCGTAAAGCAGTCGGGGAAGTAGTGCAGCAAGGAGAAGGGTGCTCACAGGGATCATGTGTTCTTGTATCAAGTATCTTTTTATCAAGAGAATGCCTTCATGCAAGACTACATCTTAAAACGGAGGACGCATTTGTCAAGCAAAATTTCTTGGAACTGATTGACAAACAGCTCCTGCTGGCTATGATAGGGCTGCTTCATACAGCGACAAACTTTTTTCACATTTACTTATAAAATGCCTGAAATTAATCTACGTCAAATGGCGATCAATCAAAGCGGTGTCATTACTGCTGTGCGGGTGGGTGGTGAGTTAGGCCGCCGCATTCGGGAAATGGGCTTAGTGCCTGGCAGCGAAGTTACGATTAAACAGCGTGCGCCACTCAATGACCCAGTAGCGTTACGGGTCATGGGTGGTACGCTTACGTTGCGCAACCGGGAGGCTGATTATATAACAGTAAAGGTGGCAGATACGTCGCCTGTGCCATAACAGCATCTTATTGGGTTCAATCATACGTGCATGGAGGCGTTGATGAAAGACATCTTAAAGTGGAAGAGCAAGCGCATGGCAGTCAGGGCGGGCTTTGCCCTGTTTATCGCGCTTGTCATATATGCGGGAACAATACGTCTGGATGGTAATTTCCATGAGATTCTGCCCGGTGAGCTGTATCGTTCAGCCCAGCTCACCACCACGCAGCTTATTGACTACTCTCAGCAATATAACATCAAGACCATTATCAACCTGCGCGGAGACAACTCCGGCGCGGCATGGTACGACACAGAACTAGCAATGGCCCGGCAGCTCGGCATCACGCATATTGACTTCAGCATGTCGGCGAGCAGCGGACTGACGTTGGCGCAGGCGGCGCAGCTCATCACTGTCCTCAAGCAGGCGCAAAAGCCGCTGCTGATTCATTGCAGATCAGGTGCTGACCGCACTGGCTTGGTCGCCGCGCTCTATTTAGCGGCTCTGAAAGGTGTTGACGAGGAAGATGCGGAAGAGCAGATTTCCATTTGGTATGGGCACATTTCCCTGCCAATCATTGAGGAATACGCAATTGACCGCAGTTGGGAAAAGATGGAGACATGGGTGAAGCATAGGCATTCATGACGCATCATCGATTTTCATTCTGCTCCATGTCCTTAAACCGTGCGCCCTCCTCTCGAACGCTTGTTTGAGAAAAACTCGATCCTACGTTCCAGCATATCTCGAACGAGTGTTTGAGCATTCCTCGAACATACGTTTGACTTTTTCTCGAACACTCGTTTGAGATGTTTTCCAACGTACGTTCCACCTTACCGCCTCTATTCTTGACAAACGTAGCCGTGCTCCGTATGCTGGCTGATCAGGTGTTTTGTTTCATCGCATCAGCATGTTAAATGCCAAGAGGAGAACAGTATGGCAAGTCCTTGGCAGCATAAGAAGAAAAGACCTCACTAAAACAATTCGCTCTCCATGCTCAACAAGGCAATAGTTATTGATCGTTTTCAAGGGCTTCTCGTAGGGACTGCTGTTGGCGATGCCCTTGGCTTGCCCCGTGAAGGGCTTACTGGCAGACGCGCAGAGAAGCTGTTTGGCCAACCGAATCGACATTGTTTCGTATTTGGCAAAGGGATGATCAGTGATGACACAGAGCATTCGATCTTCGTTGCTCAGAGTTTGATCCGACACGGGCGGTCTGTTGAAGACTTTGAACGCAGCTTGGCTTGGGCCTTGCGTTGGTGGCTTCTGTCAGTCCCTGCTGGTATTGGTTTCGCAACCTTACGAGCAATCCTGCGTTCTTGGCTTGGATTTCCTCCAGCTCGCTCAGGCGTGTTCTCCGCAGGCAACGGCCCAGCCATGCGTTCTGCTCCTATTGGCGCATTCTTCCACGCCGAGCCAGACCGGATACCTGCGTTTGTGCGGGCAAGCTCACGGTTCACTCACACAGACCAGCGGGCTGAGATCGGAGCACGGGCCGTGGCTTTTCTGGCAGCGTATGCTGTGAGTGCCGAATCTTCTCTCACCCGACCAGACGTAGACGTGTTCCTGCAACTTCTCAACAAGGCAAACCTCAAATGTGATGAATGGACAGCCATTGTTGCCAAGATTGCAGAGTCGCTTAAGCGTAACCTGTCAGTTGCTGATTTTGCCCTGTCGCTTTGCCGCAGAGATTATGTGACAGGCTATGTCTTTCAGACGGTTCCAGTGGTTGTGTATTCTTGGTTTGTCAATCACGGAGATTTTCAACGATCTGTTGAATCCGTCTTGGAATGCGGTGGTGATGCTGATTCCACCGGGGCAATCATTGGTGCGCTTGCAGGCGCAACAGTGGGCTTGCAGGCAATCCCTGCGGAGTGGGTTGATGGGGTGATTGACTGGCCTCGTGGAATAAAGGTGTGCATTCGTGTGGCAGAGGAACTCACGAATGCTTCTCTCTTGCAGAAGAATGGGCATTCTGTTCCGTATTGTTGGCCTGCATTGCTTCTGAGGAATTGCCTGTTCCTCTTGGTTGTACTCTTTCACGGCTTCAGACGGCTTTTCCCGCCCTATTGAAACAGAAACCAAACAGTGCTTCAGTCTGCCATCGTACTGCGCCTGTTTCCCTGTTGACAAAGGTAGATGCGCATCTTAAAGTGGCCAAGCAATCTTTCTGTCTTTACAGGATAGGCAGAACTGTATAATACCTTGTTTGGCCTTGCGAATGAATGGAATGGTGGCATCATGAGAGTACAGGTTTTCAAAATATGGGATCGCGTTCGTTCCAGTTTCTGGTTTCTCCCGACAGTCATGGCCGGTGGGGCGATGGTGCTGGCCTTCGCAACCGTCGCCTTGGATGAGCCGGTGACAGACTGGTTGACGCTTCACTGGGGTTGGAATTTCACCGGCGGAGCAGAGGGAGCGAGTGCCTTGCTGGCGACCATCGCCGGATCAATGATCACTATCGCCGGGGTGGTTTTTTCGATGACGCTGGTCGCTCTGTCGCTTACCTCGTCACAGCTCGGTCCCCGTCTGCTCCGCAATTTCATGCGCGACACCACGACCCAAACGGTACTTGGCACATTCGTCGCCACCTTCCTGTACTGCCTGCTCGTCCTGCGCACCATCCGCCGCGCTGACGAGATCGCCTTCGTCCCCCACCTGTCTGTCAGCCTCGGCGTACTGCTCGCGGTGGTGAGTGTGGGGGTGTTGATCTACTTCATCCATCACGTGTCTGTTTCTATCCAGGCCAACGAGATCGTGGCGCGGGTCGGAACGGAGTTGATTGAGGGAATAGAGCACCTGTTCCCGGAAAATATCGGACAGGGAGCACCACAGATTCCGACGGAGCCACCCGACGCAGGCTTCCTCGACACGTTTGAGAAGGAAGCTCGTCCGATTGGATCTGCCAAGGACGGTTATCTCCAGTTTGTCGATGGGGAGGCGTTGATGGCGTTGGCCACACAAGAGGATGTCGTTATTCGACTGGAGCGACGACCCGGCCACTATGTCGTTGCCACCCTCCCGCTGGTGCTGGTCTGGCCAGGGAACAAGGTAACCGATCAGCTTGTCGCGCTTGTCAATGCAGCGTTCGCCTTGGGTAACCAACGAAGGTCCGGGCAGGATTTTGAGTTCGAGGTCAACCAGCTTGTCGAAATTGCGATACGCGCCCTCTCTCCCGGAGTGAATGATCCGTTCACGGCGATGACCTGTGTAGACCACTTGGGGTCGGCACTGTGTCGCTTGGCGCAACGAGACATGCCGTCGCCTTATCGCCATGACACTGAGGAGCATCTTCGGATAATTACGCCTGTGTTCACGTTCTCGGATATCACGGATGCAGCGTTCAATCAGATCCGGCAATACGGCGGTTCCAGCGTTGCGGTGACAATCCGTCTGCTTGAAACTATTGCCGTGGTTGCTGGTTCCGTACATCGGCCTGAGTACCGTGCTGCGCTGTTGCGACACGCTAGGATGATCGACCGAGGGGCTGCTAAGGGGTTGCCTGAAGCCGAAGACCGCAGGGCTGTGGAAGAGTGCTCTCAGGCGGTAGTCCAGTTGTGCAGCGAAGCGGCAGGCTCTGGCCGATGAAAGCAGGTTGCGATCTTTCTGTCTATCCTGCAATATTACAGGATAGACAGATCGGTATAAATTCTTGTTCTCGGCGACTTCGTCGCCGAGAATCGCGGTGCTGACTTCGTCAAGTACCTTGTTCCGCCGCTACGCGCCAGAACAAGGTACTTGACCCGACTGCGCGTGCTGTATGTACGCAAGCAAGCTTGCCCACATACAACGTGCTCGCGGGTCAGCACCGCGATTAGCGCGTGAAGTGCATAAAGGAGGAAACAATACATATGACTACACTTTTAATCTCATTTGTTGGAGGACGACCACTACCCAACATTCAACTTATCCTTGATGTAAAACCAGATGAATTGTATTTAATTGTTTCGCAAGATTCTACTGGAAAAAGCAGTAATCAAGAGAAACTCATCACGGCATTACCAGCCAATCTCAAACCGATTGACTCGTATCCTGTTGCCCCATATGTTCCAGGAGAGACAATGAATGCCTGTCAAAAAATTATCGACAAACATACTACTGATACGATTATTCTAAACATTGCTTCAGAACCGACAACAATGTCATTAGGAGCGTATCAATTTGCCAAAAAAATGAAGCAAGAAGGGAAAAGTATCGCCTTGCTTTATTCATCACGAGACGGTATTGTCGATATTTTTAACGAAACACAATCTCCAAGACCGTTAAAAATTAGTATTTACGATTATTTTACAGTGTATGGATGGCATATAGAAACCAAAACAGATATAGAAAAAAATAACATCACAGTGACAAAGTTACTTGTTGAAAATCTCCCTGTATCACACGATGTCCTAAAAATGATGCGTCAATATGATAAAGGGAATGCGAATACGATACATCTCAAACAACATTGTACTGATGAACAATATCACCTTTTACAAGAGATAGAGAAAATCGGATTTCTCAAAAATGTTCAAAAAACAGTGTCTGGAGTGTCATATACCAAGACAAGTCAAGATGATTGGGAATTTCTCAAAGGTGGATGGCTTGAATTTTATGTGTATATGACAGCAAAGGCATTACAACATCCTTCTGGACAACCGTTATTTGATGAATGTGCATGGGGAGTAGAAGAGAAAAGCGAAGGAATAAGAGATGGGAAGGGAGAAATTGATTTTGTCGGAATATTTAAGGGGCAATTGATTATCGCTTCCTGTAAAACTGAATCTAAGATCAAGGCAGAATATTTTAATCAACTGAGTACAAGAGGAGATCAGTTAGGCAAAGGCATGTGTACAAAACTGTTTGTCACGTCAACATTCCCAACAGAAAATCAACGAAAGGATGCAGAACGATGGGCACAAGAACGAGGAATCATGCTTGTCTGTGGGAATGATTTATCTACTCTTGGGCATATCTTAGAACAAGCAGTGAACGATTGCCAAAGAATTTAAGGTGAAGGAGAGCTATTGATGTACATTTTAAATTTTTCTCATCCATTAACCTCAGAGCAACTATCAAAGATAGAAGTCTTATCGGCTCAATCTATTACACAAGTTATTGAGATTAAGACCCATTTAGATCACCAACAAGAATTCGTCAAACAGGTCAAAGAATTGCTACAAAGGCTATCTTTCGATGAAAAGGAATGGCAGACAGCGTTATTCTTGATCAATCTCCCAAGTCTCCATGTTATTGCAGGAATTGTCTTAGCAGAACTTCATGGGAGAATGGGGTATTTTCCCACGATCATTCGTTTGCGTCCAATTGCCAATAGTACTCCACCTCAATTTGAAGTGGCTGAATTGGTCAATCTGCAAACAGTACGAGATCAAGCAAGAAATAGATCATGATGAACATAAGAGAGGGTAAGATCCTGTGTTTATAGGAGAATAGCCTCGCTAACAATAAAAATGACAAAATCAACTATAACATATACAAACTTTTTAAGTCTTGCTAATGAGCATCTATGGGAAGATGTTCCAGGGACAAATGGAATGGTGAGGTTTTGTACCTTGTCAATCGATGAAGAAACAGGCGACTATACCAGATTAACAAAATTTATGCCTGGTATGGATGGAACAAACGGGATGGGTAAGGTTCATGAATACCCAGAAGAGGTCTACATTGTCAGTGGTGACCTGTATGACGTTGCATTTAGAAAATGGCTTTTCGCAGGTGATTATGCTAGTCGTCCCCCAGGTGAATTGCATGGGCCTTTTAAAACAAATAATGGATGTCTTGTTATTGAAGTTTCGTTTCCAAATCGAAAATTGGCCTAACAAGTCGGTGCAGACGGAGCCCGTGACGTGTGCGTTCCGGTCAAGAATTCGCGGCGGAATGGGGGATGGCGTGCAAACCATGGTTGTCCCCGCCGCTCTGTTCTTAACAAAGCTGGCCTGAACATTGAGAGTGTATCTCAAGGAGTTAAGCAAGGAGGGTGTCAAGACAATGATGCAATGCCCTGACTCAGGATAGCGGCTTTATTGCCCTGAGCGGGGTTTGCGCTCTAGCAATTCTTGGGCAAGGGCAAGCGTCTGCTCAGTTGGCTTATCACCGCCCAACATTCGAGCCAGTTCAGCGGCCCGCTCTTCCTGAGCAAGACAGCGAATAGCCGTATGGGTGCGCTCGCCCGTTGTTGTCTTCTCCACTAGAAAATGGGCATCCGCATAGGCGGCAATCTGTGGCAGATGGGTGATGCAGAAGACCTGATGCAAGCGGGCTAGTTCGTTGATCTTGCGGGCTACAGCACCAGCAGCCTCACCACTGATACCTGCATCAATTTCATCCAGAATAACGGTCTCGACCCGGTCTTGCCGGGCAAAGAGACACTTCATCGCCAGCATCAAGCGGGACAGCTCACCACCTGAAACCACCTCGGTCAACGGCTTGAGCGGCTCGCCGGGATTAGCAGAAAAGAGGAACTCCACTCTGTCCATCCCGTCTGCTAACAAACCTGAGCCGTCCACACTGACTGCTGGAACAAGGGAAACGCCAAACTGGGCGCGCAGGAAACTGAGCGACTTTAGCTCGGTCTGCATAGCTTGCGAAAGCCGTTCTCCAGCCTGAAGTCGGGCGGTGGAGAGTTGCCGGGCTTGGTCCCAAAGGGTTAGCTCCAGCTTGCTGACCTCTTGCTCCAGTTTGCTGATCTCTTGCTCAACGTGCTCAAGCAGATTCAGTTCTTGCTCTACCTTGTCAGCAAAGGCAAGCACCTCTTCAACATTAGCCCCGTATTTCCGCTGGAGCTGGCGTATTTTGGCCAAGCGATCCGCAATGGTCTCTATGCGTCTCTGATCAGAAGGAATGCTTTCTATATACTCTGCTAAACAGCCTTCCAGATCCTCAATCTCCAGACAGGCAGAAACCAGCCTTCCAGCCAGTTCTTTGACTCCAGTATCGAGTTCCGCAGCCTGCTCCATCTTCTTGCGGATGAGGCTAAGATGCTCGTGGATATGCTCTCGGAAGAGCTGACGACTGCTGCCGGCTAACTCGGCTAAGGTATGGGAGAACTTCAGCCGCTCGCGTTCCTGCATCAGCCGTTCTTCCTCGTCTGGCTCTAGCTCGGCCCGGCGAATCTCTTTGAGCTGAAAACTGAGGAAATCCCGCTGCTGCTCCTTGTGCTGTTCTTGATCTCGCAACTGGTGCAAACGACGCAGCAGATTACGCCGCCGCTCATAAAGCTGACTATACTCCTGCCGTTGTTCGAGCAGGCCGCCATAGCCATCAAGAAAGTCAATATGACAGATGCTGCGCAGTAACATCTGCTGGTCGTGCTGGCCAGCGATATTAACCAAGTTCTCTGTAAGATCAGCAGCAGTACGGGCAGTAGTCAGACGGTCGTTGATAAAGAAGCGGCTTCTGCCCTTACTGGTGATAGTCCGGCGGAGAATGCAGTCATCGTCACTTGCCAAGCCGTATTCGCGGAGCAAAGCTGCAAGCTCTGGCTGTTTGCTAATATCAAAAGCAGCTTCCACTGTTGCCTGCTCCCGGCCGCTGCGTACCAGTGTAGCCGAGGCACGACCGCCAGTGAGCAAATGCACAGCTTGGAGAATAATAGACTTACCTGCTCCGGTCTCGCCAGTGAAGGCGATTAACCCAGCAGATACCGAGGAGAAATCTAGCTCTAACGCACTGATCAGAGCTAAATCATTGATGCGCAGTTCCTGCAACATAGCAGCCTCCGCTCATCTGAAGGAGGGGATAACTTATTTAACCAGTTGGTTCATCTCAAAAATAGGCAACAGGATAGACATCACAATAAAGCCTACCGCTGCACCCATAAGCAAAATCATCATCGGCTCGATCATGGAGGTCATTGCCATAACCTTGGTCTCGACCTCTTTCTCATAACTGTTGGCTGCCTTGTCCAGCATTTTGTCTAAGGAGCCGCTCTGCTCACCCACCGCAATCATCTGCACCAGCATTGGGGTAAAGTATTTGTTACCACGGAGAAAGCCGGATAAGCTCTTGCCCTTTTCCAGTTCCTCACCTGCCTGATCGAGGATTTCCGCTAGGAGCACGTTGTTGAGGATGTTCTTAACAATCTGCAGGGAAGTAACCAGCGGTACCCCGGCTTGCAACAGACTCGACATCGTCCGGCCCAAAGAGGCGGCGGCGATTTTTATATTCAAGTCCTTGAGTATCGGCAGCGTTAGTTTTAGTGTATCCAAGAAACGCTTGCCCTGCGGATACTCAACCAAGAAAACCCGCAGCCCTACACCCGCAGCTACCACCAGCATCAGCACCAGCCACCACCAGTGCTGAAGAAAGGTACTGAACTGAATCAATAAGGTAGTGGTCAGCGGCAGGGCTTGTTTGCGGTCGATAAAGACTTTAGTGATCGAAGGCACAATAAAGGTGATCAACAAGAACAGCACCACAATGCCAACAACTGCCATAAAAATAGGGTAAATCAGAGCTGCCCGAATACGTGCCCGCATAGCCTGCTGCCGCTCGCCAAACTCAGCCAAACGCTCAAGTACCACATCCAATGAGCCAGAAGCCTCGCCCGCATGAACCATGTTAACATAGACTTTGGAGAAAAGTCGAGGGTGCTCGGCCAAAGAATTAGTCAGCGAGTTGCCTTCGTTGACGGAGTCTTTTATCTGAGCAATGATGGTTTGCAGCGACTTATTGCCAGTCTGCTCAATCAGACCTGTTAAGGAAGGAATAAGGGGAATACCAGCACCAAGCAAGGTGGCAAGCTGCCGAGTAGCAGCGTGAATATCTTCTTGGCGGATACGTGGCCCAGTCTGAAGAGAGAAAAAGCTACTCTTTGCCGCGCTCTTTTCGCCTTTTCTGCCCTTGGGCCGGGTTTCACGAATATCAACTGGATACTTGCCAAGCTGGCGGATTTTCTGCCGCGCAACTGGCAAGGAGTCTGCATCCAGCATTCCCTTATGCTTTTTTCCGGCAGCATCAAGGGCTGTGTATTCGTAAACCGGCATCAGCGGCTGATCAGCTTTCCCGCACTAAACGGATATCCCAAGCCTCAGAACGACCTTCATTATTCGGATTCTCCACAATGCGGAATTCAAATATCCGGGTGGAATCTTGGAAATAGTAATCGCCTTCTAAGGTTGATTTGGAGAGGTGGAAGAAGACCGTCTCAGGTGTAAGCGTATGATCTTCCTCCATCCTGAAGAAACGAAAAAAGCCAAAGCCTCGATCCGCATTAAAGTTGGCGACTGTCCCGCGCTGCCACTCGCCTGCCTGTTCGTTCGTGTGTACATGCGGAGCTTCTTCAGCGTGAAAGGGCAGCAGGCCCGGAATAAGAAAACCTGAAAGGAAGGAGTCTGCAACCTCGCGTAATTCACGGCTCACATTGTTAAAGCCAATCACATCCACCCGACAGCCCATGTTCTGTAACGCTGTAACCAGACGGATAAAATCGCCATCACCAGTGAGTAAAACAATACGGTCTAGGTTGCGCGCCTGAAGCAGTGCATCAATGGCCAGATCCATGTCTGCATTGGCCTTAGTGGTGACATTGCCCTCTTCATCTTCGTAACGGCGCACAAACTTTTTAATAATCTTAAAACCGCATTGCCTAAGTATATTATGATAGAAATATACCTTCTGGCGATAGTCTGGCTCTTTGCTGGTCCGCTCTCGGTCTTCGGCTAAATAACAGTTAGCTCGCAGTAAATTAGAAGTTGGAGTATTGGCAATATCAACGAGGACATCATAACGCATCCCATAACCACCGCTCATTTTGATATTTTCAGCATCTACGTAAATTCCAGTTTTTAACATGATAAGAAAGTAAGGATTAAAATGAATAACCTATTCTGACAAAAAAATAAAAAAACAGGGGAGAAAAGTTTATTTTCTCCCACACTGTAAAACTTTATCTCACTCCCATTCAATCGTGGAAGGCGGCTTGGAGGATATATCGTAAACTACCCGATTCACGCCCCGCACTTCATTAATGATGCGGGTGGAAATGCGACCCAAAAGGTCATAAGGCAACTGCGACCAGTCCGCAGTCATTGCGTCGCGACTGTCCACTGAACGAATCGCGATTACATGCTCATAGGTGCGACTATCGCCCATTACACCAACCGTCTGGATGGGCAGCAGCACAGCAAAAGATTGCCAAACCTTGCGATACCAACCTGACTGCTTCATCTCCTCCAACACAATGACATCTGCTTGGCGGAGGATGCGTAGCCGCTCGGCACTTACTTCACCCATGATGCGGATGCCAAGACCAGGGCCTGGGAAGGGTTGGCGGAATATTGCTTCTTCTGGCAGACCAAGTTCAAGACCAAGTTCGCGCACTTCATCTTTGAACAGCTCTCGCAACGGCTCAATCAGGGCCAAGTCCATCCGCTCTGGCAGACCACCAACATTGTGATGCGACTTGATCGGAGCCTTGCCTCGGAAAACGACCGACTCTATGACATCTGGATACAGTGTTCCTTGGGCCAGATATTTCACCTGCCCCAGTTTTTTGGCTTCTTGCTCAAAGATCTCAATAAAGCCATAACCGATCCGCTTTCGTTTCTCTTCTGGATCAGCAATGCCTTTGAGTCGCTCCAAAAAATAGACCTCAGCGTTGATGTCAATCACCTCTAAGTCTGTCCGTTCCCGGAAGAAATGGAGTACGCTTTCGCTTTCATTGGTGCGCATCAGGCCATTGTTGACATGAATACAGGTGAGCTGGCTGCCAATGGCCCGATGAATCATCGCCGCCGTCACGGTAGAATCCACACCACCGGAGAGCGCACAAATCACCCGATCTGAACCAACCTTAGCCCGAACTGCCTCCACGGTTGACTCGATAAAAGACTGCATCGTCCACGCTGCCTCGCAGCCGCAGATTCCAAAAATGAAATTCCGCAGGATGTCGGTACCAATCAGGGTATGCGCCACTTCTGGGTGAAACTGAACCGCAGAGAACGGCTTGCCTTGATGGCGGAGAGCAGCAAAAGGCGAATGCTCAGTGTCAGCAGTGGTGATAAAGCCGGGCGCAACTTCCTCAACCCGGTCACCGTGGCTCATCCAAACCTGATAATGGCTTGGCGCGGTTTCTAAACCGCTGAACAGCCCTTCTGCCTCTCGAATTCGTAATTCTGCCTTGCCAAATTCTCGTTTCTCAGCCCGCTCAACTCGGCCGCCGAGCTGCTGCATCATGAGCTGGGCACCATAGCAGATACCGAGTACTGGTACACCCAGCTCAAACAGGCCGGGATCAGAGATTGGCGCGTCTTCGTCATAGACAGAAGCAGGACCGCCAGAAAGGATAATGCCCGCAGGTCGTAACTCTTTGAGTCGAGCTAAGGGCAAGGTATAGGGATGAATTTCTGAATAGACCTTTTGCTCACGGATACGGCGAGCAATAAGCTGCGTGGTCTGAGAGCCGAAATCCAAAATAAGGATGGTTTGGCTGTGCATAATTAGCAGTGGCAGGTGTTAAGCATTAATTCTGACTCACAGACCGTCTGTCCGGTAGTTAGGAGCCTCACGGGTAATAATTACGTCATGGACATGCGACTCGCGCAGACCTGCTGGCGAGATGCGGACAAACTTGGCCCGGCTGTGTAGATCGGGGATGGTGCTTGCGCCGCAATAGCCCATACCAGAACGCAGACCGCCAAGAAGTTGATAGATCATTTCTGAAATTGGGCCACGATAGGGAACGCGACCTTCAATGCCTTCTGGTACCAGCTTAGAAACTTCACAGTTCTTTTTCTGGAAATAGCGATCCGTGGAACCTTGCTGCATTGCACCTAGGGAACCCATGCCGCGATAGCCTTTGTATTTACGACCTTGATAGAGAAAAACTTCACCCGGTGTTTCATCGGTGCCAGCAAAAAGCGAGCCAATCATGACGCAGCTTGCGCCGATACCAAGGGCCTTGCAGATATCGCCAGAATATTTGATACCGCCATCAGCAATAATCGGTACATGACGCTCATTCGCTGCCTTAACGGCATTTTTGAGTGCAGTAAGCTGAGGTACACCCACACCGGCAACAATCCGCGTGGTGCAAATTGAACCAGGACCAACGCCAACTTTGACAGCATTTGCGCCAGCTTCGATCAGAGCTGCCGTGCCCTCAGCAGTGGCTACATTGCCTGCAATGACAGGTAAGTCTGGCCAAGCAGCCCGCACTTCCCGTACTGCTTGCAACACACCCGCAGAATGACCATGTGCTGAATCAAGGACAATGACATCCACGCCAGCCTGCACCAAGGCTTCTGTGCGATCTGGCATATCAGCACCCACGCCAATGGCCGCACCTACTAGGAGACGACCGGTGCTGTCTTTGGCTGATAAAGGATACTTCTTAATCTTCTCAATATCTTTAATTGTAATTAGACCTTTGAGATTCTTCTCTTCATCGACAACCAGCAGTTTTTCAATTCGATGCTCATGGAGTAATGCCTTGCAGTGCTCCAAGCTAATGCCCTCATGCACTGTGACCAAATGCTCACTGGTCATCACATCCTTAACAAGTAGGCTATCATCAGAGACAAAACGAAGATCTCGGTTAGTGACGATACCTACTAATCTCCCCTTGCGCAGCACGGGTAAACCAGAAATACCATAGGTGCCCATGAGAGCCTGAGCCTCGGCTACAGTCTGTTCCTCAGTTACCGTGACTGGATCAACTATCATGCCAGATTCTGATTTTTTTACCCGTCGTACTTCTCTGGCTTGGTCTTCAATCGACATGTTTTTATGGATAATGCCGATGCCGCCCTCTCTGGCCATTGCTATGGCAGTCTGATGCTCGGTGACAGAGTCCATTGCCGCTGAAACCATTGGAATGTTCAGGGTGATGGTGTCGGTAAGCCGAGTAATAAGAGAAACCTCTGAGGGCAGAATCTCCGAGGCGGAGGGGACGAGCAGGACGTCATCAAAGGTATAGGCTGGCAATATGTCCTGGTCGAACATAACGTGTTCTCCTTGGTAATTGGTCGGTTGGCTACAACTACAACAAAAACCGCACAGATGCGGCTAAGACAGGAGGCCGCTTTATTTTATCACTGATGCCAGATAAAAGCAAACAGCACTGCCAAAAAAAGAGGAACTCGGTGCTATCTTGAGAACTATTCCTGTACGTTAGACAACACTTTGATTTCAAAAAGTTTTGGCCAGAGCTTGCCGGTCACAAAAAGTCGTTTTTTTTCTGAATCATACATAATACCGTTGAGCACATCTTCATAACCTTGCTGCATTTGCTGACAGAGTTCTGAGAGATCAAGCCAAGCAGAAACCGTACCGTCATCAGGTTTGATCAGAACGATTTGGCATTTATGCCAAACATTGGCGTAAATAAGCCCATCGATATATTCTAGCTCATTGAGCCGTTTAACCTCTCGGTTGCCATCATGGACCGTAACTTGCCGCGTTGCAGTCAATGTCGCTGGATCGAGAAAATACAAGGTTGCGCTGCCATCACTAACAATCAAACTCTTGCCATCATGAGTAATGCCCCAACCCTCATGCGGCCACGAAAAGGCATTGCGCTGAATAAAGGTTTGTTTGTCGTACTGAAAAATAACGCTACTTGTCCAAGTAAGCTGATAAATTTGATCATGAAAAATCGTGATCCCCTCAGCAAAAAGCTGACTATCAAGATTAAGCTGCTGCTTAACTTCACCACTTGTAAGATCAACTTGACGGAGTGAAGAACGACCTTTCAGTCCAGTACTTTCATACATCGTTCCTTGCTCCCAAACCAGTCCTTGGGTGAACGCGGCTGGATCGTGCGGGTATTGCTTAACAACAACTACAGCAAGCTGCTGTGCTGTTCCTTGGCCGCAACCAGCCGGAACAAATAAAAGAAGAACAACACAAAGGGCGGCAAAGGTCTTCATGATAGATAAATAAAAAAAGGAGTCAGCCTAAAATAGGCAGAACTCCTTGAATATTCTGGTGCACTTGGCAGGATTTGAACCTGCTACCCCCGGATTCGTAGTCCGATGCTCTATCCAGATGAGCTACAAGTGCAGTGGGCATATTATTTACCCGAAATCTGACTTTCGTACAAGCTCTTTTTTGAAAAAATAGCGCAATCCCTTACCATCCATCACTTTTTCTGGGCACTATAAAAACACCAGAGTAACATGATGTTATCAAAGATATATTTTACTTTGTCAAAACAGTTGGAGTTCATCCTTGCTATCTTCCTTAGCAGAGCAAGTGGCTGTGAAAGCAGTCGAAAAAACAAACAGGACTTTTGTTGATTTTCATGCCGTCTGAAAAGTGATGGATGGTAAACCGCCTCAGCATCAATTCGTTTTTTCAGGAAGAGGTTCATTCCCTCACGGTAGCTGACAACATCCACATCGCTTTGCTCCGCATTCGTTCCCCGTGCCGCCGAACCGAAGATGCCCATGCTCACGATGTCGTACCGCTCTTGATTCCTGCTTTTGAATTGTGCCAAAAAGCCGAGCAAATGTTCTTTGTTAATGGTTCTGTTTCTTGTCTTTTTCATCTGCCTTTAGCTTACCCTGTTTTCAGGCAGGACAGCAAAAAAATCCTTCTTGCCGCTCTCTTGGGCAGGCGCAGGAGAAAAACAAGTGGTCGTTCGATGACTGAGATGGACGGCGACAGCTTTCCCAGCAGGAGATTGACCGTTTGCCACGTTCTGCTTTCGTAGTTCATCGTCCTGCCGTTTCTGGTCACTTTACTGATGATGCCGAGGAAGTTTGAAACAGGCACGGGCGGGTCGCAGCGGTGTCTGCGGTCGCTTTTGGTCAGCAGATGCTTGATTCCGTCAACAGGGATGAAGCGCAGAAAACGGTGCGCCTTGATTCTGCCGTTGACATGATACATCGCAACATCGCCGCAGCGAAGCGCATCCGCCTGCATCGGTCGGATGGAAATCAGGTCTTTCTCGCGGAGCAGCGGTTTCATGCAGTGACCGGTGAGCATGATTTCCACGGCTTCTCCCTTTTGCAGGAGCAGGATGATGATCTTGTAATAATCATGCTTCCTAAAAAACTCTTCCTGAAAGGTGCTGCCGGAATCTGTCATGCTGCTTCTGTATGTTCGGTGAGCAGGCGGGCTGCTGCTGCCGCATTGTTATGAACAATCTGAAAGGCATCCGCCTTTTTCACCATCTCGGCCATCTGCTCAATGGTTGCGACTGATTTCGCCCTGCCGATCTGGGCATTCATCAGGCGCAGTAATGCTTCTGATTTCTTGACCGGCTCAATGGACGGCTCTTTGTCCGGGGAGTATCTGACAAAGAAGATGCTGTGCAACGGCGCAGGGCTGCCGTGCTTTTCTTTGGGCACGGCAATCTGATGATCCGCGCCAAAGCTGCGCACCGGCCAAGACGGATCAAGCTGGACTATGCCGAGCTGTTTGCAGGACACGGTTTTCAGAAAGGGATGAACAACCTGCTTGGCATCCAGCAAACCAACTTCATCAGTGAGGTACGACCAGCCGTGATGTGCGACTAATTCAAGCGTAAAGGTGGATTTGCCGTGGCCGCTTTCGCCGAGCAGCAGGATTGCGCTGTTGTTTCTGCTCACTGCTCCGGCGTGCAGTGTGATCAGCTCTTTTTTATCAATCTGGTTGATGGCATGGCCGGAGACGATGTTTTCCAGAGCCTTGGTCAGAATGGAATAAGGAACTTCGCGCAGCTCGTGGCCCCAGTCAAAAGCAATCGTTCCTTGTTTCCAGATGGCGAAACAGTCTGGTTTGTTGGCGCAGGGCAGAACGCTAATCTGAGCCGGGGCAGCGTGTGCCGGAGTTGGGCAGGTGAATTCCTGCCACATGTAATCGCAGAACCGGTTGACTTCGGCGAGCGGGGTTTCAAGGCGGATGAGGGTGTCGGCGATGCGGTAGAAGCTCTCAGGCATGGCTGGCTGCCGCAACTTCTTCCACCAAGCCTAATTCCTGGAATGCGGCAAGCTGGCCGTAGATGTCGTCTTTGATAGCATCAAATTCCACTTCGCAGACGTTGGCGATTTCTTGAGTGATTTGTTGGGCGGTGCGGCTGCCGTCAAGTAAGTCCCAGATGGCCATTGTGGTTGTGTTTGCAATGTATTTTTTATTTTGATATTTAAAACCTATAACTCCATCTTCTTCAAGATCAACGCAAGTTGAACCTTTTGCTTTTAATAAAAAATACTCTTTTTTCATGTGGTTCTTAATCATTATCTGTATATTTATTTGAAATTTAGGTAGTTACTTTTCTTCTCTTGACGATGCCTATTGCTTCTAATATTGATAATTGCTTACAAACATCTTTTTTTATTTTTAAATATTCTGCATTACAAGCAATGTGTATTTCCTCTATTATTTTCTTAACAGTTCTTGTTCCGTCAATTAGATCCCATATTGCCATTGTTATGCTATCAACTATATATTTTTTATCGAATCTATCTGTTAAAAAAATTATCCCCTTATCATTAAGGTCAATACGATGTGAATTTTCAGATAAAAAGAAAATAGAATCTTGATTAACTAAGGAAGAAGATTCAATACATTTAGCATTAATCATTTTATCTGCATCCCATTTGTCAAATGTAGGAAAGCTGGTTATTTTATTGCTGTATATCAAATCTGTTATTTTCTTATATACATAAAAGTGTATAGCTTTCTGGAAAGTACACACATATTCATTTTTATATTGGATATTATCTTGATTGATAATATCAAACACACACGGTCCTCCGCACGAATATTTGTATTCACATATATTGCAAGACTTGTTAATATTGACTATATTATTGTATAAAAAACTATATCTATCTGATATACCCTTATCAAGGTTTCCTATTGATAAATCAGGATGATTGACAAATCTATGACATAGATATAATGTCCCATCATTTTTTATTGCTATCTTATGTTTACCTATTCCGCAAGATTTTGCAGGAATAACAGAAAAATAATGCAAAACTACCCTCTCTATATTTAGATAGATAAAATTATTATCCTGTAAGGAAAAATCATTTATATAACGGTAATAAATATCTGAAGCGAATTTATTGATCAGGTCAGTTGTTGTGTCTTGATAAGAAAAATAATCAGTTGGGGTTACCACTCCGAATGCAACGTTATCTACTCTTTCTTTTTTAAGATTATCAATTATTTCCGAAATATTTTGTTTCTCTGAAGAAAGAATACATTTAGCATAATATTTAACACCTTTTTCACGTAAAATTTTTATTCCGTTTACTATTTTAGTGTAAGTTCCTCCTTTAAATTTATCTTTTCTGTATTTATTATGGTACTCTTCAATACCATCAATTGTAATTTGTATATTTATATTATTTTTCTTGCAGAAATCTGCAATTTCATTGTCAATTAAAGTTCCATTTGAAATTATATTATATTGAATTTTTCCAAAGAGATGCCTCTTTTCTTGAAATTTATCTACTATATATCTGATAATTTTAAAATTTAATAATGGCTCCCCTCCCCAAAAAGAAACATCAATATCTTTTGAATCATGATGTTTGGAGCATGTAAATCTTTCAAAAAAAGAGTCAAAAACTTGACGAGTTAAGAACTTATTATTATTTCTGCCAGAAAGATAACAGTATACACACGAAAGATTACATAGTTCTGTTACATCAAACTCAAGATGAGTTATATCTCTATACATCTTTATAACTATATATGATTATACATCATCCATGTAAAGCATGCTCTCTAACACGGATGATGCAAAATTAATCATGAGTCAACAATAATTTGTAAACCCACAAGAAGAAGCCATATCAGAGCATTTATCATTGATCTCAGAATTAGGCATAAATTCAATCGTTTTTGGTCGTTGATAATTGTTTTTCAATATTTTCAGCCTTCCTTCCTTAATCCCGCTCACACTCTTCTCTGCAATTTTACCCTTCTCGTTTAACTTTTCCATGACCTCCTCCTATTAATTCATTCCGCCATTATCGGCAATCACACCCAATCAACCCTAAAACTCCGCAAACCCCTTTCCCGCAAACAATCACGAATTCAATACCGCCAAAGCAGCAGCACCTTGCAGCTCACTGTCTGCGAATGATTCATCACAATCAAAAACAGCAATGCCTTTCTCTGCCAGCAGGTCTAAAAAGTCCAGCCGATTACAGCCAGCAAGCTGTGCTGCTTTCCCTAAAGAGAGCTTTTTCTCTTGGAAGCAGTCGACAGCAGCGGCAAGCCGCATATATTGCGTAAAATCCTGAATGCCGAGCTTGAGCGCGGCTAAAATATCCTGCGACACTTCCAGACGCATTGTTTCAGTCATTATCTTTTCCTCACATCTGCCCGGACTGCAAAGTCAGACAGCATTCGTCCGCTTTCCGCCCGCAAGCTGAAGCTCCGCAATAATCGGCAACGCGAACAGTTCACTTCGCAGCAGCCTTGTGGAGAAGAAAAGCACCTCTACGTTTTCAACTTCATGAGTTTCAGGATTAAGCCGGGCTATTATCTCATCCTCCATTTCCTCGGACTCCTGTTCCGCATAAGGCTGGCAGGTGT
>JAPEVH010000061.1 GCA_026645415.1 Candidatus Electronema sp. | reverse complement strand
TCTGAGCAATAATAATATCAAGCCCTTCTTCAAAGCATTCTTTGCTTATGGAGTCGAATTTACTCCAATGTTTTACAACGTCTTTGATAACTTGCTCACTATGTTTAATGAGCTTCCTTTTGCGCATCATTGTTTTATCTCCTTTGGTTCCGGTCTTCAAGAGAAATGCCGTAGTTGCGTAGGTCTGCTTGTGTATAAGGAACTCAGACAATTTGAGCAATGAGTTGTCCGCTTTCGTTGCCCTCAAGCAGACCTACTTGGCTACTTGGCTACAGATTAAGCAGAGATACAGAAAACCGTAACATCCTGCCCAGCCCACTTTACGCAGCACATCTCCCTCTGTCAACTGAGAAATTGCCGCAAAGTAGCTGGCCTCTTCCCACCCTCCCTGCTCCTCCCGGAAAAGCCTCGCTCGACGTTATCCTACGGCCTCGCTCGATGTCGTAGGACGAGATCGCTCGATGTATTTTATGAGATCGAGTGAGGTCTTGGTACGACATCGAGCGAGGCTTTCTAACGAGGTCGAGCGATGCTTTTTTTCGGCCACCCGTTATGCGGCGGCAGAAAAAAAGTGTTGACAGGAAAACAAACTCGTCTTACGCTGGGAAAACTACTCTTCATGCAGTTATCTCAACCCGTTGAACAACAGGAGACAGGCTATGACAACGATACAATGGCGGCCCGCCGTGAACGCGCTTACCACGCCCAGCTCGTGCAAAATGCTCTTCCTGCCGAGAAATGTGGTGAACACCGCAGAGCTGGCCGCTCGCATGGCCGCAGAACTGCCCAACTACAGCGCGGAGGAGATGCGCACCATTCTCACCACGCGCAACAAAGTTGTCCGCCAAAGCCTGATCAACGGCGAGCAGGTAACTGAGGAAAACTGCTTCACCTACTCCCTCTCCTTCACCGCCAAGCTGAACAGCGCGGACGACGCACCGCCGCCTGTTGAGCAGTGCCTGCAAGTGCGCGTCCATGCCTCGCCGCCCTTTGTTGCTGAAGTACGTCATGCTGCCAAGCTCGAACGGCTGTCGCGGGACAAGAAACTGCCGCTGATCAATACGGTCGAGGACACGCTGCTCAAGCTGGACAACGTGCTCAACCCGGACGGCGTGCTCCGGCTGACCGGCGAAGACCTTTATTTTGACACGGAGAAGAGCACAGGCGAATGCGTGATCGCGGGCACAGAGAGCGGCAGCACCGTGCAGAGCCGCGTGAACTTGGTCTCCAACAGCGCGATCATGCTCATGCCAGAAATACCGGCCCAGGCGCATCCGTGGAACAATGAATACACCATTGCCGTCACCACCCACTACACCGAACACGGCACGCCGCGCACCGGCATCTATGAGCTGATGCTGCGCACGCCCCTGACCCTGAGCAATTTCGACCATCCCAATCCGCCAGAGGTCGGCATCCTCACTGGCAGCGCGGCCAGCCCGTATGTCACGGCTACCGGCGGCTCGGTCTCGGCAGATACCACGCTGCGTATTCAAGTGCTTCAGGATTTGCAGGAGGAACGGCTGCTGTTCTCCTTGCTGGATATGAAGAAAGGCGGCGCAGAAGGCACCGAGCTTGCCGTGACCCAGAACGGGGAATACACGCTGTCCGGCTTTGCTGGCTCGGCCCTGAGTTCTTTGGCAATCAGGGTGAATAACTATTCAGATTTGTGGGAGATGATCCGCAACAGCTACGGCGGCAGGCTGGTGGATGTGCTGGATGTGAAGGTGGCGTAGGGAGAAGAGTGAAACTACGCGGAATTATCTTGCCATAAAGGATGATTCCGCATCACAGATAGTCTATCAAGCCTATGATTCATCACCTTATCTGGAAGCAGCTATTTCGTGTTAATGTCCGGTCGGTATATCTGGAAAAGTTGCTCAAGCGTAATGAAGCGACTGATCGATATATCAATATGTTCCTTGCGATTGCATCAAGTTCCAGCATTGCTGGCTGGGCATTATGGAACAGATACGTCTATATATGGACGGCTCGTAGGTGATGATGGTTTCCATTGTGTCACTATATCCTCAAGAAAGGCTGCAAAAGCGGCGGAGCTTGCTTGGGACGATACCCGCGCAGGCTGTCTCAAGCAAACAAAAAAGCAGGGAGCCAAGTCTTTCAACTTAGCCCCCTGCTTTAGCCACAGACTATCTGTGATCTTGATTTTGAGCAATCCTAAACTACTTACGCACCGCTGTCACAGTCTCCTTTAGTAGTTACCTGTACGCCAGCTTCTTTTACCGTGATGTGATCACCTGTGGCGCAGGCCCCTCCTTTTTTTTTTAAGTCAGCTCCACTGACCAGATCATGCGCTACGCAAGTCATGGATTGACCAACATCAAGGTTCGTCTCTTGGCAGTTAATGTTGGAAAAACGAGCGTCCATGACCCGAACATTGGTCAGTTTAACGTTGCCAGTATTAGTAATCTTATAGGAACGACGCTCAGGTGTATTTTCCTTGCTTGCAACAGACTCTGTTTCACCGCAGCAGCCACCGTTCTCGCTTGTAATAGCAATATTTGGTTCCGCTTTATCAGCGTTGCTACCGCCACAAGTCATGATTTCCCCAGCAGCCGGAGCAGAAACAAACAACGTGCAACCTAATAGTAGTAAAGCGACGATAGCAAAAACATTTTTCATAACCTAGTCCTCCTTCTAAATCTATACCTATCCATGATAATCAAGTCCATCGACTTATCTCTTTATACTTTAGTTTTTTATATTCGTCAACAGATGAGTAAAAAAAACTTTACTCAGCCGTGTTTCTCTGATGTTCTAACTGCCGCAGAGCTTCAATTCGTGCTAGTATCGGCGGATGGGAGTACTTGAGAAAAACTTTGAATGGATGCGGAGTTAAGTTGGTAAGATTATCTGCGCCGAGCTTCTTTAAACTGCTGATTAGCTCCTGCGTCCAGCCAGAGGCAGCCGCAAACGCATCAGCCTGAAATTCATGTCGACGGGAAAAGATATTAAAGACTATAGAGAGCAGTAACTCTACTGGAGTATAGAGAAAAGCAAAGAAAGTAAAGCCTGCATAGACAGAAACCTGCTCCATGCCAAAGGCCGCATGAAGCTGCGGGCTAATAAGGACTAAGGACAAAAAATAGAACATGAGGCCAGTATGGAGAAGAGAGGCCAGAGTCATCTTGAGAATATGTCGATGCCGCCAATGCCCCATCTCATGAGCCAGCACTGCCACAATCTCATGCACTGTCAACCTGCTGATTAAGGTGTCAAAAAAGACAATTCGGCGAAAACGCCCAAAACCAGTAAAAAAGGCGTTGAGTTTAGTTGAGCGTTTAGAGCCATCCATAACATAGATACCTTGCAGGGCAAAATGTTGCGCCTTGGCATAATCTGCCACTGCCTGCCGTAGCTCTCCATCCTCTAGGGGAATAAATTTATTGAACAGCGGCATCAGCAAAACTGGGGCAAGGAATTGGAGGAGTAGAGTAAATACGGTCACAGCCAGCCAACACCAGAGCCAAGCTCTCGTACCCATTGTTTCAAAGAACCAAAATACAAGCGCGAGGAACGGCCCACCAATAAGGACAGCGAGCAGCACTGTCTTGATCAGGTCGAAGAGAAAAGTTTTACCTGTAGTTTTATTGAAGCCAAAACGTTCTTCCAGCACAAAGGTGCTGTATAGGGAAAAAGGAAGTTCGGCCGTAGAGGAGAGGAACAAGAGGCCAGCAGTGAAGAGCAACCCTGTGCTGATACTGTCTAAATCCAAACTCCGGGCTAACTGATCAAGCCAGTGAAAGCCGCCCAGCAGAATAAACAGAAGTGTGGCTATTAATATAACTGTGCTATGGATTTGGGTAAAAATCAGTTTTGCTTGCGTGTAGTCCAGTGATTGCCGATATTTTTCTTGATCATAAATATCTTTTCCTTCGGCAGGAAGCTCAGGTCGTAGGCTACGTAATTCTAGTATGTCCGCAGTTAGATGAAGGAGCCATGCTGCAATAAGGGCCGCCAGAATACAGAGTAAATAACAGTTCATGATAGTAAGATCCTTTCTCAGATAGCTCAATCCTGTTTGACTTCTTTTTGTAGTCATTATACAGTGAAGAGAGGCAAAATAACAACACTCTCCTGATAATACCTTGTCTTTCTTTGTTTTTATATGAAACGGATAGATATTGATTTAAAACATCTCCGCTGCTGGTGCTTAACTGCTTTTGTCTTCTGGACACTATTGCTCAATGGTTCTTTTTGGATATTTGCTAGCAATGAATGGCACAATGTTAAGTTTATTGGCAAAGAAATTGGCCTGACCGCTATCCGTAAAGACTATGTTCATCAGCTCTGGAACTCTAGTCACGGTGGCATAATCGGAGCTGGAAAGGGCAATGCTACGCTCATTAATCCAGCCCAGATGACCCGTGAGATCTATCAAATTGAACAAAAACGCGGTGGTTTTCAAGCAAATATCAGTAGTCTCCAGCCGTTAGAGCCAGAGAATATCCCAGATAAATGGGAAAAGAAAGCACTGATCAGCTTTGAACATGGGGCAAAAGATGCAGCGGAACTCTTTCGCAAGGACGGTAAAACCTTCATGCGGGTTATGATTCCTGCAATTATGGATGCCTCCTGTCTTAAGTGCCATATTGAACGAGATTATTCAGTGGGCAGTATTCGAGGCGGAATCAGCATTACGCTCCCAATGGATGAGACTGTAGCCCTGTTTAGCAGACAATTTAAAAGCAGCTTATTCTATCATATCTTGATTTATCTCATCGGCTTGGCCGGCATGATTCTTTTTTATCTCCAGAGCAGCAAACAATTATATAAACGGGCGGCGGTTGAAAATAGACTTCAGGCACAGGAACAGCATTTACGCGGCATTGTTGATAACATCTCAAATGGTATTGCTGTTTACGAGATAAACATGCAGAATGATGATTTTATCATTAAAAGCATTAATCCAGCTGGTAGGCGTATTGCCCTGCTCCAAGAGGAGGATAACCTTGCTGGTAAAAAGGCAACAGAGATCTTTCCAGGTTTGGCAGAGTCAGGTCTCCTCGCGGTGTTCCAACGGGTAGCGAGTAGCGGTATAGCTGAACATCTCTCCATTTCTTCCTGTACTCGTAAGGGGGCAGATCAAGAAAATACTCCGCCTCGTTGTCTCGAATTTTATGTATACAGAATATCTAATGACAAAATTGTGGCGGTTTACGAAGATGTGACCTCGCGGAAAAAAGCCAAGGAACAGCTTTTGCGCAAAACAGCGGAATGGGAAAACACTTTTGATGCAATTCCTGATATCATCACCCTCCAAGATAAGGAAATGCGGATTATTCGGGCTAATCAGGCAGCATTTGAGTTTTTCCAAAAATCGCCGGAGCAGCTTCTGGGCATTACCTGCCATAAATTATTCCGGGGCCTAGATGTCCCCTGTCCTGGTTGTCCTGGTATTATGGCAATGCATGATTTGAAGAAGCACTGCGCTGAGATGGAGCATAAGCTCGTAGGGAGAATCTATCATATTTGTGCCGCGCCAGTGCTGAATGCAGAAAATGAGTTTCTTTATTTTGTTTATATTGCCCATGATATTACAGACAAAAAAAAGCTGGAAGAAGAACTGCTTCAGGCCCAGAAAATGGAGGCCATCGGCACTCTTGCCGGAGGCATTGCTCATGATTTTAACAATATACTGGCGGCTATCCTTGGTTATGCTGAGTTGGCAAAAATGGAGTTACCTGAAAACAGCAATGCCCATGCCGATATCGAACAAGTTGTTATTGCTGGCAATCGTGCTACAGAGCTAGTTAAACAAATTTTAGCCTTTAGCCGAAAAAGTGAATATCGAAAACAGCCGCTGCGTATTTATTTGCTGATCAAAGAAGCCGTCAAGATGCTCCGTTCCTCTCTCCCTTCTTCCATCAGCATTAATGCAGATATTGATGAAGAAAGCGGTTTAGTTTTAGCAGAACCTACTAATATTCAGCAGATTGTTTTCAATCTCTGCACTAATGCTGCTCATGCTATTGGTGGCAAACAAGGGAGAATAGACATCTGTCTCAAGCAAACTGATCTGACTGTAGAGCAGCTCACTGATAGGCCGCCTTGGCTGAAGCCTGGAACATTTATTATGCTGACGGTTCAGGATGACGGCTCAGGTATGGACGAACGGACCATGAATCGCATTTTTGATCCTTATTTTACGACCAAAGAGCAGGGCGCAGGTACCGGCTTAGGACTAGCTGTCACGCACGGTGTGGTTGAGGATTGCAAAGGTTTTATCGAGGTGGCAAGTGAACTAAATAAGGGTTCTCTCTTCCAAGTCTTCCTTCCTGTACTTCCAGAAGAGAGCAAAGAGGTTGTTGAACCAGAAAACCCATGTCCGCTACCTACAGGGACGGAGCGAATCTTATTTGTTGATGACGAGGCTGCTATTGTCCATATCAGTCAGTCCATTCTCACTGCTCTGGGCTATACAGTGATCGCTGAAACCGATAGTCTCTCTGCTTTGAAAAAATTTCAAGAAAATCCTGAGAGCTTTGACCTTATGATTACCGATCAGACCATGCCTGGTATGACTGGTTCAGAGCTGGCAAAAGTTGCATTACGACTGAAGCCGAGTTTGCCTGTAATTCTCTGCACAGGATATACTGCCTCCTTTTCAGAAAAAGATGCTCTTGCATTAGGAATTCGGTGCTACGCTATCAAGCCGCTGACTGTAGTTAAGTTAGCTCTCTTAGTCAGAGAGATGCTTGATAGTAAAGAACAAAGATGAATTTGCTTTTGCTTCATGCTTCGGCGGCTGGAATATCTAGGTGTATGGTAGCTCCCTTTCCTTCTAGCCCAGCCTCGGCTTCCAAGTGTCCCTCATGCTGGCTGACAATAAAGGCAGCAATAGTCAGTCCTAGTCCCATACCTTTGACAGTTCCTCTGGTTTTGCTAGAAAAATAGGGGTCAAAAATCTTCAGGAGATTTTCTTTTTTAATGCCGCAGCCTGTATCACTGACAGCTATCCTGACATAACGCCCTTTACTGCAAGTACAAGTCTTTTTAGCAGGTAAACAGATATTTTCTGCACTGATTCGTACAGCCCCTCCTGTGGGGGCCATTGCTTCAGCAGCATTTTTGAATAACTCCCGGAGCACCAATTCAATCTGGCCTGGATCGGCAAGAAGAAGCCAAAGGTTACTTGGCAGCTCTATCTCTGCTGTACTATTACTTTCTTCCAACACCGCCCTGATGGCAGCAGCCGTCAGTTCGGTCAGTGCTACTGGACGGCGAGCGGGCGGGGCAAAGTGTGAGAAGAGAAGAAACTTATGTGCTAAATTTTTGGCTTCCTCGGCTGAACTTGCTGCATTTTTTAGAAAAGGTTGAACACTATGCTCTGGATGGATTTTAAGAAGTGCTAACTCAACATTGCCAGTAATTGCCATAAGCAAATTATTGAAATCATGAGCAATGCCACCGGCCATAGTTGACACGGCTTCCATCTTCCTGCTTCGAATCAACTCCTGCTCCATTTTTTTTCGCTGCGTAATATCAATACAATATTCTATTACTCGTGTAATTTTCCCATCTCGTTCAATGACCGGGCAGGCGTGAATTTCCAGAACCTGCTTGTCGCCATCAGGTCCATTTAAAACCTGTTCAATTATTAAAGGTTTGCCTTGTTTAAGGACTGCTTGCAGTGGACATTGCAAACTTTGCTCATGACAGGGCCGAGAAAGACCGTGCATAAACTGATAGCAAGTCCGTAGATGATTGCGACCAGCCGCTCGGCTGCCAGCGGCCCGATTAGCCGCCAAAATTCTATGACTCGCTGCATCAATCACAGCAAATGGATGCGGTAACGCATTGATAACCGTATTGAGAAAGCGATTCTGCTGCATGATTTCAGCACTGCGTAGTTCGATCTGCTTTTCTAAGCTATCGCGATGCTGCCGAATTTTTTCCTCAGCCCGTCGTCGTTCTTTGATCTCCTTTGTCAGTAACTCATTGGTATGCCTCAGTTCGGCAGTCTGTTCCCGAACATGCTCCTCAAGCATGTTCCGCTGCATGACAAGGGCAGACATGGCCTGTCGGTGTTCCAAGGTGAGATGCCACTTTTCTAGTAAGGCATTCGCTGATTGACGGATCTCAATGGCTTCAAATGGTTTTTTTAGAATCAAAAGTTTGTCAGCAGAAAGCATGGCCGAGCTAATCTCCTGCCATGAGTAATCTGCATAAGCGGTAATGACTACAAATTGGAGCTGATGGTCTTCCTGCTGGAGCCGCTTCAGCGTATTCAATCCATCGATACCCGGCGGCATCCGCATATCAACATAGGCTACAGCATAGGGCCTACGGTCAAGCCGAGCCTGTCGTACCAGAGCTACAGCCTCCTCACCCTGAAAAGCAGAATCAATGATCAGCTCGCCTTGCTCTTTCGTGTTCTCTTTTTCAAAATACGGTTGACCTATAATATCTGCAAAAAGAGAATCTAGCTCTGACGATACTTGTGGCTGGAGAAGGACTTTTTTGATATCCTCATGAATTGCTTGGTTATCATCAACAATCAAAATTCGGTCACAGCGGGTGCTTTTTTTCATTGGAGCTTTTTATCCTCTGCTGTTGGAAGTACTAAACGGAACAATGCACCCTTACCTTTGCCGCCACTTTCTACGCTCAAGATACCACCCATTTTTGCTGCTAAATTGGCTGCATTATGCAGGCCAAAGCCATGTCCACCTTCTTTGGCGGTAAAACCAAAGTTGAATATTTTCTCCATGAGCGTACTATTGATCCCCTTACCATTATCCTCTACTTCGAGGACAATCTTGCCTTCTTTTTCAAAAGCAGGATACAGACGTAAAATTATTTTTCTTTCTTTTTTTTCTTGAAGTTCATCAAATGCTTCCGCCGCATTACTGAGCAGATTACCAGCTATTTGTAAGACCTTATGGCGTTCCCCCCACATAGGTGGCAAGGCTGCATAATCTCGCTCAACGCTAATATGTCGCTCAATTATTTTTTTACTAAAAATATCTAAACTTTCCTCGACTACAGCTATCAAGTCAAGAGGTTCAATCAACCCCTTGCCGCGTACATTGTCCTGTTGGGTGCGAATAATCTCTGCGGCTCGACGGATATGTCGGAGCTGCTGACCCACTTCATCAAGCATTTGTTCTCGCTCTTGCATCAATCGTCCAGAAAGGCTGATAACATAGCGCGGTATTTTTTTCCCCTGAGGGTCATGGCTACAAAAATTTATATTATCCTGATGCTCCTCTAGTAGTTGCGCTATTGGAGGCAGAGTAGTGGAGCCACTCTGCTGGAGCATTTCTTGAAGTCGCTCTGAAGCAACAGAGATACTGTTGAAAATATTACCAACATTATGTAGTACTTCTGTCGCCACCTCTGCCTTGCCAGCCAGCCGTGAGGTATCGAGCAATTTTTTAAGAATACGGACATGCTCAACTGCTAAACTACAAACTCCAGCAACATGGAGGGCTATATTAAGATATGAGTGAAGATACTGAGGAAAGGCAATCTGGCGCACGAGGACAATAACAGAAGTGAATCCATTAATGCCAAGGCGGAGGAAAAAGCTGTCACCGTTTCCTATCAGCTCATACGCTTGCTCCTTCTGAATAAGGAATTGTTCTGCAATTTTTTGTTCTATTGCTGTCAACGCGGCCAAACGATCAGGGGTCAGGCTATCTCTGATCACTGGTAGGCAAAAGACAGCACGAGGAGCAAAGAGCATAGTAAACAGTTCAATAATTCTGTTCAAAACTTCTGGCTCAGAAGCTGCCTTAACCACTAAGCCAAGCATATCTAAGGTCATAGCTGCCTCAGCAGCCTGTCGTCGAGATTCTTCTTCTTTCTGTTGCAGCTCTTTTTGGCGATGCTCACCAGCCGCAGCAGCAAGAAACAGGCCAGCATATTCTAAGCCAATCGGCATAATTTCCGTAGGCAGATCAAGATAGGCGGCCAAGTCAGCCAGATGCTGTTCTGCGTGTGGGGCAACATTTGTATCGAGGAGTACCAATTTATCACAAAAATTAACAGATTCTTGCTGCTCTTGCAATTTTTCCTGCCAGCAGGCCAACCAGCCAGAGGTCAAGAGACAGGCTCCATTTTGCTGAAGCGAATGAGCCAAGGTTGGATTAATCAGCAAATGAAAGCACTCCTCTAGCCGTCGAATATGACAACCGGGAATCTCTATGTCTTGAGCAAGGCAACTGCATCCTAAAAATTCTTTGCTCTCTGCCTTGCTTTGTCCGGCGATGTTGGCTAATTCTTCACTACTCAGAGGATGTCTGCCGCAGCGTGCTGGAAAAGGGCGTATTTCAATATCTATTAGCCCTTGAGCCTGTGCGGCAGCGACCATATCTAAGTGGAGATGTTCACAGACCATGAAACAGAGGGTCATGAATAGCGTCCCCATTGGTGGACAGCCTCAGAAATAGCCAGTAAGGTTTCCTCTTCTACCTGCCAAGGAATTTCGCCATGATTATCAGAAAGAATAAAACCACCGCCAGCGGCTGCTGTTTTAATGACTTTTTTGACTTCCTCCTCCGCTTCAGTTGCTGTCCAAGTCCGCATGGTAATGCCGTTCAGATTGCCTATGATGGAGATTCTTCCCTTGCAGGCTGCCTTCAGCATCGCCAAATCCTCTAAAGCACTTACGCCGACTGCTGCGGCACCAAGAGAAACGAAATTATCAATGAGTGGCAAACAGCGGCCAGAGGCCAAGTGAACACAGGATGGGCCTGTGAAGTGGCTCAAACAATATTGCGCAACAGGTAAACCTGTTTGATGGTATAAATCTGCTGGAACCAGATCAGGGGAAGCTAACGGCTCAAAATAGCCGACTGCGGTCGCTCCAGCCTGAAACTGAGCATTGGCCCAAGCAACACAAAATTCCTGATTGATGGCCATCAACCGCTTCAACAAATCTGGCTCATTGTAAAGTAATTCAATGTAGGCGGGAAAGCCCATCTGCATTACTGGCAAAGAAAAGGCACCAATAACGACACCGACAATCGGCACGGCTTCAGCACTCCGCTCTTTGAGACCGCTAATAACTGCTAAGGTCCGCTGTAAACTTGGAATATCCTGAATTTTTGGTACTTTCAATGTCAGAATATCCTTTGCTGTTTTAATTATCGACTCACCACTGTTAGGTGGGCCGTCTTCAAACCAAAGTATCTCGCCACCAAATGCCTCAAAATCTGCCGCCCCGTATTGTATAGGATAAAAGCAGTCGTGCCGATATTTAGTACGCATTCTGATCTGCGCCTCAATCACCTGATCGGGCTTGCTAAAATAATCGCGGATGCTCAATCCTAGTTCTTTGGCTCCGTGCATAGTGAGGAGCAGGAATAAAGGGACGCGGTCTGGTTCTTTGTGACTGAGAGTGGTCAGCACGCGCTCCATTGAGGTCATTGTTGAAGCAGTCATTTTTTTAGCTCCTCCATGCAGCGGGCAACAGCCTGTACCGCCTCAGTAGCATTATTACCAGTTGCGTCAGCACCTACTTCCTGCCAGAGTTGCGGATCAAAACGAAAAGGCGCACCACCAACAACTATTTTAACTGGAGATTGCGCGGCATTCAGTAGTGTTTTTAGCTCTTTAATTTGGAGAGCAGAGCGAAGCATGAGTGTGGAAATAAGCAGAACACTGATCTGATCTTGGACAACTCGTTCTGCTAACTCTGGAGCCGTCATCCTACCATAATCATGGAACTCCCAGCCACTTGCCCGGAGGGCCGCGCAAACGATAATTTTCCCTAGGGCATGGTAGTCATCAAGCAAAGCAATGCCAAGTTTGGGCTGATTGATTTTTTCAGGGCTGGACAAGGGCAGAAAACGAGCCACTAGCTCTTCACAGATTCGACTACTCATATAAACCTGCGCTAGAGCTGTTTCTCCCTGCTCCCAGCGACGGCCTATATCTTCTAAGGCAGGAACAATCAGATATTCAATCAATTGGACTGGGCTATGCTGCTCTGTCTCTTGCTTGAACATCCGCTCTGCTTCCAGCCGATCAAGGGCCAAAAGCCGGTCTGCAAAGATCCTAGAGGCTGCTTCGCTGTTCATGATATCCCTCCTCCCTAAAGATTGAATTGTCATGTTATATATGTCAACTTTATTGTACCCACAAGGATAGACTTGTCAACTAATCAGCCAATTTCACGGCTTTTTCGCGAGAAAAATTTTCTTGCGCCTAGGCAAATAAAAAGGTAATCATGAAAAAATATGAACAATTAAGAAAAAATACTCTTGATTGTTTTTCTCTTGCATTACCGTGCGTTCCGATGTACCTCTTTTTTAATCTTTTGAATAGTTTCCCAAATAAAAGCGATTAATGGCCCACTGACAAAAAAATGGGGTTGCGTGAAAAACAACTGAACAAAGCAAAAGAACAGCGAACAAAGCAAAGCCTGCGTTGCTCACGGAATCATGTCTTTTGGAGCCTGCTGGCTGGGGTGATTTTCCTCGGCACAGCATATATTCTTTCCACTCTTTGGATGCGTCAGCAGCAGGATGCAGCCCGACAGAAAGAATGGCAGACCATGATCACAGAGATCTTCACCGGCAGTACCAAGGAAGCAGAAAATACGCTGCGGAGTCTTCTTGTAACCTTAAATGGTAATAACGAGCTAAGAAAATATTTCGCTGCCCGTGATCGTCCAGCCCTCCTTCAAGCCTCTCTGCCAATCATTTTACGCCTGCGGCAGTACAGTAAAATTACGCATCTTTATTTTCATAACCCTGATAAAACTTGCTTTCTCCGAGTCCATCAGCCAAGTTGGCACAGCGATCTCATTCATCGTTTGACCTTAGACCAAGCTGCTGCGTCCGGCCAAACAGCCACTGGACTGGAGATTGGGCCGCTTGGAACCTTAACCCTGCGGGCAGTCATGCCGTTACAAGAAGGGCCACGCTTGCTTGGCTACTTGGAGTTAGGAAGGGAGCTGGCCTCTCTTTTGACTGTTTTTGATGAACTGAAAACAGTTGATGGCTGGGAACTTACGGTTTCTAAGAGCCAAGTACGCCAAGCCAACTGGGAACAAGGCATGGCTATGCTGGGGCGGGTGGCAAACTGGAATACCTATCCTGATAAAGTTCTGATTGCTGCCAATTCCTCAAAACATGTTGTTTGTCCAGAAAAACGTACTGGCTGGCTGGCATACCTCACCCATAGTATGCTACCAAACAGTATGTTCTGTATGCAATGTGTCCTTCCTCTCCATGATGCCAATCGACAGCAAGTAGGCCGTCTGCTCGTGGTACGGGGGGAACAGGATGATCTGAGTTTTGTCCGTTATCTTAATAAGTTATTCCTGTTAGCCTTGTTAAGTCTCACCATTTTTTTCCTCCTATTTTACTATATTCTTCTCCATCGCCTAGAACGACAGTTAGCTGTTTCCGATGCTGGGATGAAGGAAACGAAGCGGCAGCTTGGTTTTGCTTTAGAAGCGGCGGGCCTAGGGCTTTGGGATTGGCGACCCCGTAGTAACGAATTGTGCACCAATGATATTTTTTTTACGATGCTCGGTTGGCAGCCCTCAGACTTTCCTCAACATAGCCAAGTTTGGGAAGATCTGATGCACCCAGATGATTTTGCTACGATGAACAAGGATATTCAGGCTCTTTTTGGCAAGAAGCAGGGCTGCTACAAGGCAGAATATCGTTTACGTACCGCAGATGGACAGTGGCAATGGGTTCGCGCCTTAGGCCAAGTAACAGAACATGATAGCAAGGGCCAAGCAATACGCTTTATGGGCGTTCATGTTGATATTACGGCCAGCAAAAAGAGCGAGGCAGACTTATTGGAACAGCAAGAGCGTTTTATTACGTTCATGGAAACGCTGCCAGATGCAGTTTTTCTCAAAGACGGTGCAGGTCGCTGGTTACTGACCAATGCCGTTGCCAGAAGGCTATTTCAAGTAGAGCAGACCCCTTGGCACAGCAAAACAGATCTGGAGCTAGGCAAGGATTTACCCCACTTAGCAGATGCGTTGACTGCCTGTACAGCCAGTGACCAGCGAGCATGGGAAAAAGGGAGCATGATGATCGAGGATGAGACAGTCATAGAACTGTCTGGCAAGAAACATATTTTTGAAGTCCGCAAGATGCCTCTCTTCTTTCCGAATGGCCGTCGTAAAGCTTTGGTGATTATAGGTCGCAATGTAACAGAACACCGTCAGATGGAGCAGCAGCTCAGAGAGGCTCGGCAAATAGCAGAATCGGCCAGTCAGGCTAAATCAGACTTTTTAGCCAACATGAGCCATGAAATCCGCACCCCGATGAATGCAGTCATTGGCCTGACGCGGCTTGTTTTAGAGACAGAGCTTACGGCGAAACAAAGAAATTATCTGAAAAAAATAAGCATTTCCGCTGAACTGCTTCTTGGCTTGCTCAATGATATTCTTGATTTTTCAAAAATAGAAGCTGGGCGAATGGATATTGAAGAAACAGATTTCAGTCTTCGTGCTCTCCTTGAAAGCATCAATAACGTATTGGCTGTTAGAGGAGAAGAAAAGGGACTTGATTTCATTATCGAGTTTACAGAAGAAGTTCCTGATAATCTCAAAGGCGATCCGCTGCGGCTCAGTCAAATTTTGATAAACCTTGGGAACAATGCAATTAAATTTACTGAGCAAGGCCGAGTAACGCTTCGAGTAGCATTCATTAGGCAAACAGAAAAAGAAATAGTTCTTCGTTTTTCGGTCGCAGACACTGGTATTGGCATGAGCGAAGAACAACAAAAGAAGTTATTCCAAGTTTTTAGCCAAGCAGATAGTTCTATTAGTCGGAAGTACGGTGGTACTGGTCTGGGGCTGGCTATCAGTAAACAACTGGTAGAACTCATGGGCGGTTCTATCAGTGTAGAGAGTACGCTAGGGCAAGGTTCTGTTTTCTCTGTCATCCTGCCTTTTATCATAAACAATTCTGCATCACCACGACCTGAACCAGAGCCTGCTCTTGATTTTAGCCAACTGCAAGGAAAAAAAGTTCTTCTTGCTGAAGATAACGAAATTAATCAAGAAATCACAGCAAGTCTGCTCCGAGGTAAAGGGGTAGAAGTACGGCTGGCTACCAATGGTGCTGAGGCATTAGAGAAATTGCAACAGGAAAACTTTGATGCGGTCTTATTAGATATTCAGATGCCGGTTATGGATGGCTGTACCGTCAGCCGGGAGATTAGAAAACAGCCGCAGTATAAACAGTTACCGATTATCGCTCTGACTGCTAATGTAATGAACAACGACAAGCAGAAGAGTCGTCAAGCTGGCATGAATGGTCATATTGGCAAACCCTTCCAAGAGCAAGAACTGTTTGCCACCCTCTGTCGCCTTCTTCCTAAAAACTACCGTCCTTTCCTTACTACTTTTACTCAAACCTCGCAAAAACAGCGACCTGATCCTACGGCATTTTCTGCTCTCATTGGTATTGATCCGGTAAAAGGACTGACCAATACTCTGAATGATCCTGATTTCTACTGTCGAGTCTTACGGTTATTTCGTCAAGATCAAGCTGATTTTGTCAAAAAGTTCCAACATTCACAGAAGCATGGCAATCCAGTTTGTCCAGCGCATACCTTAAAGGGGGTTGCTGCCACGATTGGCGCAACCGCACTTCATCAGGCTGCCATTGAATTGGAAAATTGTTGTCGGCAAGATGGAGATATACATATACCGCTCCAACAAGTTGACGCAGAGTTGACTAAAGTACTGGAAGGTATAGATCGTTTTTTCGGAACTCAGCGCGAAGCAGAACATTAAACTGCGATGCGAAAGCCGATGCTGGCACCTTTGTAATCAGCAGGATACCGATCACGGGAAGCAGAACGAACAGAGGCAGCATCACAAACCCAAGAACCGCCCCGCACCACCCGCAGTTCACTTTTATCGAGCCAGAGATCGTGGCACCATTCCCAGACATTGCCGTGCATTTCGTACAGCCCCCAAGCATTAGCTGGTAGGCTGCGCACTGGCACTGGGCGGCGGCGATATAGCTCATCCCAGCCATCACTGGAAGTGTTGAAGTTGACTTGTTCGGGCCGGATCTGTTTGCCAAAAGAAAAAGGACTGTTACTGCCAGCCCGACAGGCGCATTCCCATTCTACCTCAGTAGGTAGCCGAGCATTTACATTCAATCGCTGAAGAAAAAGCTGCGCATCCAGCCAAGTTACCTGCTCAACAGGCTGCTCTGGCCCACTAAAACTGCTGGGATTACAGTGCATCACTGCCTGCCAAAGTTTTTGGGTAACTGTTGTTTCAGCGAGCCAGAAACCTTGTCGTAATTGCACTTCTCGCTGCGTTTCTTGGCTTGGGAGAAACAGGCCAACGGTTTCCTCTTCAGGCGCACCCATGAGAAAGCTGCTTGGCTTAATCCAGCGAAAGAGTTGACGAATACCGTGTAAACTCAAAATGAGCCAGAGGCCAACGGCATCTTCGCCCCAACTAGAAGCCCACTGGGGAGGGAATTGAGCTGGTACTATTATTTCCGCCATCGCCACAGCCAATTGAGCAGTCGCCCACCCGATTTTTTAGTCTCGGCTCTCTCGGTTTCATGGACAACTGCTATTTTTTGCTCTACGAATTCTTGATCACGGGCAAGGCGAAACCCGATTCGATCACTGCGGAAGTCAGGGGCAAACTTCCCTCGCACAGCAGAGCGTACCCCTTTGCCGCCAAGCACCCAAGAACCACCCCGTACTGCTTTGAACTCGCCTTCATCTGGCCCTTTTGGATCAAGGACAGCATCTGTTTCCAGATCATCCAGCCACCAGTCCTGACACCATTCCCAGAGATTGCCGTGCATTTCATACAGCCCCCAATCATTAGCAGGGAGACTCCGTACCGGTACTGTGCAGCGACGAAACAAGCCTTTTGCTCCAGAACTGCACGAAAACTGACCATTGTAATTAACCTGTTCTGGGGTAATGTTCTTGCCAAAAGCAAAAGCATCTGTACTGCCTGCTCGACAGGCGTATTCCCACTCTGCCTCAGTCGGCAAACGGGCATTCAATCCCGGTAGTAGAACATTCAGCCGCTGGAGAAAAAGCTGCACATCCTCCCAGCTCACGCGATCAACCGGATGATCGCTGCCTTGAAACGTGGCTGGATTCTCTTGCATGACAACCTGCCACAACTCCTGCGTGACCGCTGTATCAGCCAACCAAAAACCTTTACGTAGCCGTACCTGATGTCGAGTCTCTTTGCCCCAGATTTCCCGTTCTGGTTCATCTACAGGCGATCCCATAAAGAAATATCCCGGTTCCAACCAGCGAAACCATTGCATCACCTTGCTTTGAAAACTGATACAGGCAGTAAGGCCAAAACAGTCCATATCTACTGGGCCGCCATAATTTTGCCAGCGACCAGAGCCGTCTGCTACAGGAATTTGCCAGTATAAGCGACAGCTTCGCTCCAGCCAGTACAATTCAGCAAACAAATCGCGACTATTTCTGCCGATAAGAGTGGCCCAAACAGGCCGAGCACAGGGCTGGATAAAGAGCGTTTCGCTCTGCGTTTGTAGATGGATATTTTCTGCTCTGTTTACAACGCAGAGAGGAGCGATTGTTTGTACTGGTGCGGTGGCAGAAATTTCGCCACGATGGAGCAGGAGTATATCTGCTCTGAGCTGAAGAGCCGCAAGCCGACTCCCTTTGAGCAGGCAAATATCACTGTCTGGGCTATTCACCAAAAACAACGCTAGTCCTTCTTGAATGAGCAACCATTCTGAGTTGGAGAGCGGCTGTTGGATAATGCTTACCACTGTTTCCGCGCGGTATTCCTGCGGAATGATAGCTCCAACCCGCAGCGCGTCTCGATGGGCGATGCCGTAAAGCAAAGCCGCCCCATCTTGCTGCTTCCGTAGGCTGTCTGGTAAGAGGTCAAGGAGGCGAGTGATGTAACGAATCAGTTCCGCATCTTTTGGCCGCTCAAACCATGTCCGGGCCAGACGAAGCAGGAAATGTTGGAGCCAGTCACGTTGGCTCCGCTCTAGGATTTCGTGCTGCCGGAGCAAGGCTAGTGCAAGAGCAGGGGGTGACAAACGTTCCAGTCGTTGCGATATATCTTCAGGCTCTTGGAGTGGTAAAGTGCGTAGCCGGGCCGCATTATGTACTTCTTGAAGAAGTTTTTTCTGCTTGCTTTGGCGATAACGCGGTGACAAGGCTGGTGCTTGTATCTCCTCAAAATCAGGGAATTGCAGTTCTTGGGCGCGCAGAACTTGGACTTGGCGCAATTTTACTGGCAGCGACTGTTCTTCAGGAATTGGCTTGAGACTTGGACGGATAGATAATGACTCGCGCTTGGCCAGATGCCAGAAGAGCGGCTCTGTAGGATACTGCTCCTCAGTTACTGCTGGTGCAGTCTCATAAACCAGTTCTTCTGATTGTACGTTGAGCTGCTGTTCTTCCGGCTGATATCCAGCCAGTGGCGCAGCCACAAGCAACGAAGCATCAGGCTGCTTGGCGAGAAGGCGGAGCAAATCAGCTCGGCTGACAAGCTGCGGGCGGCTCATTCTAGCGGATGCTTGATCAAGGCATAGGAACTGATACGCTCTAGCAGGTTGAGTTGCTGACTGCTGTCTTCTGGGTCAGTCATTGCACGCAGGGCACGAAGTAAGTCAAGGTATTCAGCCTGCCCAGGTTTTACCATACCAAGCTGTTTGGCCTCGCGGCGATCACGAACTAACAACTCTGCGGCCCTCTCTCTCACCTTGCTATTAAAAAAGCCTTCAAAATGTACCTCACCTCGTTCTGCCAACCAGCGGATGAGAGCGCGGTCAACGTGGAATTTGTCTGCTCGATACGCCTCTGGATCTTGCGTTGCTTGTCTGCTCCACCAAGCGCGCAGATGTCGCTCATCATCAAAACGGAGATTGAGCACCAGACAACGGCGGACAAAGGCAGGTGGCAGCTCTCGCTCCTCGTTGGTGGTAATAATCACCAGCGGTTTTTCTCTGCTGGGCGGTACAGTGACCAGCTCGTTGAGCAGCGGCACTTGAAAGCTGCCATTGCCCAAGACCTCTAGCAGGGCATTGGGCAGGGAAACATCTGCCTTGTCGATTTCATCAAGCAGAAGAACAAAACCCCGTCGAGCTGTAGCGAGTAGCTCAGTTGCTGCCATATCGCCAGCAGGACAGCTTCCAAAAGAGGGTTGATAACCGGGACAGCGACACTGCTCATACTGCCGCCGGGCTGACACGCAGTCAAGTGCCCACCAGAGTATGCCAGGGCTGATATAAGCACGTGGATCAAGGGTGCCACAGTTTCGAGCAGGACAGCTTCGCTCTTCTGCGTTAGCCCCGCTCCGAAGTAGTTTGAAGAGCTGCTCCCGGTCTTTGCGCTGCTGGGCTGATTTTTTCTTTCGATAGCGGGCAGCTCTTTTCCTGCTGATCCGTGTTGTTGAAGCTGGAAGAGACGGATCAGCAGCTTGCTCTGTATCTTGTTCTTCCTCTTGATCAAAGCCATAATCCTGCTGCGCGGCCTTGATAGCTGCCTCTGCTGCAAGCGTCTGAGCATCATGCAGTCGAGCTACGGGGTCATAGCTCCAGAGTAAATCCTGTCCTTCAGAGGAAGCATTGATGATTTGCGCCATAAAGCTGCGGTTCAACTCCTGGGCCGCTGCCCTAGCAAGTTGCGTCTTACCACTACCTGGTTCGCCTCGTACCAGCAACGGTCGTCCTGCGGCTAAAGCCATTTCTACAGCTAAGGCAGATTCCTCATCAAAGACATGGAAACTTTCTTCCCATGACTGATATGCTTCAAGCCGGATTCGCTGACCGACCCGTATTTTTCGAGAGACAGGCGGAATATTGTTCATGTCCAAGCCGCCTTATGACGGCAGTTCCTTATCATAATTGAAAAAATCTTGCACGACAGTCTGTATTCCTACAGCCGATTGGAACGTCATTGTACCACGAGGCAATGGGATTATCAAAGAAAAGGCCGGGGATTTTTTGCAGGGAAAAAACTTACTTCGCTTGCCACGTCTTTGCTCTACCAGTAGCAAAGATTGCTATTCCAGCGGCACCAGCTATCCCATTAAAGAGAATGTCACGGAGGTCAAAAACGCGATTTGGCAGCAAACCTTGAATCAGCTCATCACCAGTTCCGGCCAGCCAAACAAAGAGAAGAGGCCAGAACAGGCTTACTTGTTGTTCTTCCAAAGTCCAAGAAAAGAGCCAGCCAAGGAGGCCATAGGTAAGAAAATGAAGTCGTTCTTCTGGCGTATGAGAGAGAATAAAGGCCGCTGCCAGCAAGATAAGAAGCAGCATAACCCGGCGGAGCATTCTTTGGCGACCAGTAACCGAGAATCGCCAAAGGAGCACCGCTGGTAGGACAAGACTGAACAAAGCCGAGACGGTTAGCCGAAGCAGATTCTGTGTTCGCAGGTATTCGGCCACAGAGCGAGCAATACCAAGGCTGGCATAAAGGCAGAAGAGGTAGATAGCAGTGATGCTCCTTCGCCAGCGTTTGCTCGCAAACACTGCATTATCGCTCAAAGAGATTAGCAATATTGCCAATGACTGAACCTTCGCCAACACTTTTGCCACCAGCCTGCGGAGCAGCGGCAAAGATGCGGCCAGCTAACCGCGAGAAGGGCAGCGACTGGAGCCAGACATGACCCGGCCCGCGTAAGTTCGCAAAGAAGAAGCCTTCACCGCCGAACACTGCTGATTTAACATTGCCAACAAACTCAATATCGTATTGTACGGTTTGCGTGAGCGCGACAAGACAGCCAGTATCTACCCGCAGGGTCTGGCCTGCTTCGAGCTGCTTTTCAACGATGGTGCCGCCCGCATGAACAAAGCAGAGGCCGTCACCATCTAATCGCTGCATGATAAAACCCTCACCACCAAACAAGGCCACCCCGATTCGTTTCTGAAAAGCTATTCCAACAGAAACGCCCTTAGCTGCGCAGAGGAACGCATCCTTTTGGCAGATAATCCGCCCGTTGTAGTTACCCAGGTCAAGGGGAATGATTTTCCCTGGATAGGGTGCTGCAAAGGCAACTCGGCCCTTACCATAGCCGGTAAAGGTGAACATGGTCATGAACAGGCTCTCACCCGTGAGCAGCCGTTTGCCTGCGCCCAGCATTTTATTAAAAAAGCCGCCAGACTGGGACGAGGATGAGCCGTCGCCAAAAATAGTCTGCATCTGGATATTGTCGCTCATATACATCATGGCACCCGCCTCAGCAACAACACTCTCCTGCGGGTCTAGCTCAACCTCAACAAACTGCATTTCATGACCAAAGATCTCGTAATCAATCTCATGCGCTTGTGGCCGCCCAGACATAGATGGCGGCGTAGGCTGAGGCTGCGCTGTGCTCGAAGGGGAAGGTACTGCTAATTCAGGCACCTTGGCAATAGGGAGCCAATCACTGAAGCCCTCTCGCCAGACCATAGTTGTTTGGTCATACTGACCAGAGCGCAGCCCAGCGACAATTTGCTTTTGAGGAAAGGGGCCTATTGTTTGCCCATTAACAGCAACATGCCAGTTCATTATGATTTCTCCTGTTTTCGTTTACGGTGTTCTGAACTCATTATACAGGGAAAGAGGTCATGGGAGGACTGCTAGTTTCTTGGCAGAGAGCTGCTCTCCCTTTATTGTCCACTGCTTCAACTCATCGTCCTTGAGTGCCCGGTAGCTGTGCTGGTTAAACATATCTTCAGCCATCTGGTAGTAGCTGATAGCCTCGTCTTCCTCTGCTACTGGAACCTTTGTAAGCGGAGTCATGGCCGCGTTCGCCAGATCAACCGTATAGAAGGATTGCATTTGCCGAGGCGCAAGAACGGTCAGCTTGCCATCCTCCATGTGGCCAAGTTTTTGATAGGTGCCAATCAACGCATGAGCTGTCGTATCTTGTACTCGGCGAACATCATGGCCAAAGAAACGACTAGGATAACTCCAGCCGAGCAGTCCGAGCAAGGTTGGTGCATAGTCCATCTGGCTCATCAGGGTACTGTTCTGGCCCGGAGCAATCTGACCACCCGGTGCATAAATCAGCATTGGAATATGGTATTTGGCCACAGGCAGCTCTGTCTTGCCTGCACTAGAAGCGCAATGATCAGCGACAATGACAAAGACAGTATTGTTGAACCAAGGCTTGGTGGAAGCCTTGCGGATGAATTCGCCAATAGCATAATCTGTGTATTTAACGCCGCCTTTTCTTCCTGCTGTTTTGGACGGCAGATCAATCTGGCCCTCTGGAAAGGTAAAGGGCCGATGATTAGAAGTCGTCATGAGAAAGAAATGAAAGGGGCGACCTGCTGCGCTTTCCTTGTCCGCTTCTTTCATTGTCCAGCTATACAAATCCTGATCACAGGCTCCCCAGATATTGGCAAAGGTGATGTCCTCTGCCTTCACCGCCGCCCGATCAACAATGCGATAGCCATTATTACCAAAGAAGTAGTTCATGTTGTCAAAATAGCCGAACCCACCGTAGAGAAAGGCGGTATCGTACCCTCTATTGCGCAACACAGAACCCAAGGTAAACATGTTTTCATTGTTCGGCCGTTTGAGGACTGAGCGGCCGGGCGTGGGCGGCAGGGAAAGGGTCAACGCCTCCATGCCTCGCACAGTGCGAGTGCCAGTGGCATAGAGCTGGGTGAAGATGAGGCTCTTTTGAGCGAGCGCATCCAAGTTGGGTGTGAGATCAGATGTAGGATTCCACGCGCCAAGGAAGTCCGCGCTCAGGCTTTCCACGGTGATCTGAATGATGTTGGGATGCAGTTCCGGCCCAGGATTGTCGACGTAGCGCAAGGAGTCGATTTTGCCGGGCTGAAGGAGGATAGAGCCATCTTCCACTAGATCTTCTTGGAGATGTGACAGAGCCTCCTTCTGCGGTAAGCAGGTGTAAAACGTTGCATAATCCAGTTGATTGGCGCGGAAGGCAGCGAACAAAGACCAGATGCCGTTCTGCGCCAGCTCGCGGTTGTAGTTGTTGGCAAAGGACGGCAGCCAATCTGACTGAACCGTTATGCCCAGCAGCAGTACGGCGAGCAAAAAAACAGCTCCGTTGCGCAGACGGCCCCGGAATGATTCATGTTCACTTGTTAACCAGACTTTTGGTAAACCGGTCTGCCAAAGCACCCAAAGGAGCAGGCTAGAGGCAACGAGTAGTCCAGCTAAAATGGCTGGCATGGGGTAGGATTCCCAGATGTTGCCGATCACCTCGTCGGTATAGACGATGTAATCTACGGCAATAAAGTTAAAGCGGGTGCTGAACTCGTCCCAGAACAACCATTCTGCTGCTACTCCGAAGAGCAGGGCAAACAGGATAGCTAAACCGACAAATCCGGCCAGCAACTGTCCTAGCTTCTTTTGAAAGAAGCGGGCGGGAAGCAGCATCAGTACCACAAGGAGCGGCAGCGAAAGCCATGCGCCAGAGGCAAGATCAAAGAGCAGGCCCCAGCCTGCCGCTGCAACTAGGCTAGAGTTCCAAGCAACGTCAGGAGCAGAATGGAGAAGAAGAGCAATGCGCGTTAGCCACGAAATGCAGAGATATGTACCGAGAAAGAGCAGCACTGCTCCGTAGCGGCTGGACAGCCAGTTGTGCAAGCTACTGACAAGCGTTTTCTTCATCTTCATAAAATCTCCTTAGTATCTGCTGCAAGCTCCTGTAGCACTGTTACGGCTCCAGAAGACTTCCACTGGTAAAGGCCCATGATACCCTGTAGCTTTTTTCTTTACCAGCACTCTTTGTAATTTGTAATTCATGCGAATCACGGGTTGAATGATCAATTATTACTGAATGATAAGCCAGTTAAGCATAGCTTTGACCGGCTTGATTCCTTGTCCTGTCCAGCGGGGTTCAATACGCTTTGACCTCAGACTTGACTTACTGTTCCCAAAACGGTGTGCTGTTTCTTCGATTATCCTCTCGAACAGATTAAAAAATTTTTCTTTGCTCGACATCTTTTAATGTGGATGCTATATCTTTCCGGCAAATTTTCTTCTGATTCTCTGCCACTCTCCGCCCATGCCTGACAACACTGCCCGCCTGCTTGAATATCTTGCCGCGCTGACCAAACTCGGCAGCAAAGCTGTCTTCAGCCTTGATGACTATGAACGGGTTTTCTGGCTGCACAGTCTGCCCCGCGAATCGCCGCTCTGCTTCTGCCGGGCATGGAAAGCGGAAGAGCAGGATGATGACATCTGGCTGACTGTAAAGAAAGCTCCGCCGCGCCCTCCTGCGCCTCAGCCTCCTGATGACTGCGTTCTCTGGCTGCGGCAATATGCGCCGGCAGATTGCAAGGAACCGCCGAAGCTGGAGCCGTCTGTCATCCTTGACTGCGCTAAAACCAATTCGGAGAGTGAAGCGGAACCAGTCAGTACATTGCATCTGAAGGATTTTCCGGCAGTTCAAGAGCCGTGGCTGCCTTGGGCCGAGGACGATCCTGTCCGGCAGGCATACAAAGAGCTGTTTTTGCTGCATCAGGAGCTGCAAAAAAGCGGCGAGCAATGCGAGCTGGTTTTGGGGCTGGGCCTGCTGCGCTGGCGGAACAGCAGCAGGGAAATCAAACGGCATCTGGCGGTTGCCGGAGTTTCCTTGGTTTTTGAGGCGGAAAAAGGGCTGTTCACAGTTCGGCAGGACAGCGACAAGGCTGAGATTGAGTTGGACATGCTCGACGATCAGCCGCTTGATGCCCGCAGTCTGATTGCTGAAGGCCGGGCCGCAGTCAGCACGGCGGTCTATGACCGCTCAGGGCTGGATGCTGTTCTGCGCAAAATCGCCAATTCCTTGGGAGCAGGCGGACAGGGAGAATATCAACCTGATCGTCTGGAGCCTGCGCAGCAGCCAAGCAAGGACAGACCGCTGCTGGAATATGCTCCGGCCTTGATTTTACGGAAACGCAATCAGCGCGGATTAGATCAGCTCCTGACCGAACTGAAGGCCCAGCCTGCTGCTGCGCTGACAGATGGCTTCCGTCAGCTCTGCGGCATGTTCCCGGAACAAGCAAGTCCAGCGGGTGCATCTGCCCAGCCGCCGGGCGAGCTGTATTTTCCTCTTCCTGCCAATGAGGAGCAGAAGAAAATCATCCGCACCTTGGACATGCAGGCCGGGGTGCTTGTGCAGGGGCCGCCCGGCACCGGCAAATCCCACACCATCGCCAACCTCATCTCGCATTTGCTGGCAACCGGTCAGCGAATTTTAGTGACCGCAAAGACGAAACAGGCGTTACAGGTGCTGCATGGCAAGTTGCCGGAAGAGCTGCGGCCTCTTGCCATCAGTTTGCTGGGAGAGGAAAAAAGCTCGCTGGCCCGGAGCGTGGAGGGCATCCTTGACAAATGGAAAGACTGGGATGAATCCGAGAACCGCCGCCGCACCGATGAGCTGGAAGCGCGGCTTCATGCCGCACGCAAGGCCAAGGCTGCTGCTGAACAGCAGATTCTCGCCTTGCGCGAACAGGAGACCTTCAAGCATCAGCTCGCCGGTGGCCGCTGTTCCGGCACTGCCGCCGAAATTGCCCGCCAGCTCCGCCGCGATGCGGACAACTTTGCTTGGTTCACAGATTCCATTCCCGCAGATGCGCCGCTGCCTTTGGCAGGCAATGAGGCTGATTTCCTTCGCAAATATTTTTCCGCAGTATCTCCGGCGGACGAAGAAGAAATGACCTTGCAGCTTCCTGCGTCGGAGCAGGTGGCACCAGTCAGCAAGGTGGAAGCGGCTTTTCAAAAAGAGGCTGCTGCCAAGGAAAAGGCTGCGCCGGGAGCAGAACGTCTGCAACACGGATCAGGGGCAACGCTTCTTTGCCTTGGAGAAAACGGCAAGGAGGCGGTGCGCTCCCTGCATCAGCAGGCGCAGGACATGGCGGCAGCTTTTCGCACACTGCGGCAGAAGCCGATGCCGTGGCTGGACAAGGCGGTGGATGATGTGCTGGCCGGTAAAAGCAGGATTTGGCGGGAGCTGCTGAAGCTCTCGCAGGAAAGTGTCAGCGGTCTTGAAGAGCTGGCGGCCAAAAGCAAAGCGGCTGACGTGGAGATTCCGCCGGACATCAACCGAAAAGCACTTCTGGCCGCCGCAAAGGAATTGCATGAGCATTTCAAAGCAGGTGGAACAGCGGGCCGCTGGATTTTCAAACCAGACGCGGTGCGCAAGCATGGCGGCATGGTCAGCCAAGTCAAAGTGGACGGGCAGGACTGTCTCAGCTTGGAGCCGCTGGAAAAACTCGTTGCTTGGCTGACTGTTGAGCAGCAGCTTGATCAGGCTTGGTCTTGCTGGCAAGGCAGGGCGAAGCGTGATTCTGGCCCGTTCCGCTTGCAGCTTGTTCAATTGGATGAAATGCACAAGGCACTGGAGAATGCGCTTCGGCTGCGCCAGACGCAGAAGCAGGTGCGGACGGCGGCAGAAGCCTGCGGGCTGAACGTGGAGAAATGGACTGAAGCAGCCATGCTGGAGCTGGCCGAAGACTGCCGGGCGGTTCTGGCTTGGTTGCATCAGGAGCAGATAAGCAGCTCAATCAATAAGTTGCAATGTCGTTTTGCTGACTTGGCCAATAATCCCAAAGCGCATCCTGTAGCTGGACAGCTTGCCGCCAGCATTGCTGAACGGGACAGTGCCGCGTATGCCCGTCTGCTTGGGGAACTTGACGCTCTGGCCAAGAAAGCAAAACAGATGCAGGCAAAACAGCAAATTATTGCAAAAATGGCTGAATTTGCGCCTCATTTGGCGGCAGAGCTGAACAGCGGGCACGAATGGCAGCTCTGGCCGCAGCGTCTGGCACAACTGGAAAAGGCATGGGCTTGGGCGCAGGCTTCCTCATGGCTGAAGAAATTTCTGCAAACTGATCTGGCTGCCCTGCTGCGGCAGAGCCAGCGGCTTGAGGAGGAAATACAGAGTGATCTTGGCAAATTAGCCGCAGAAAAGGCATGGAGCTGCTGTTTTGAGCGAATGAGCGAGGCGCACCGCCAGAATTTGATCGCTTGGCGACAGGAAATGCAGAAAATCGGAAAAACAGGAAAAGGAAAATATGACGCTATCCGTCGAAGAGACGCTCAACAGTATCTCAGCAAATGTCGGGATGCCGTGCCCGCATGGATCATGCCTTTGCATCAGGTTTACGAAACAGTCAATGCCGGAAGCGGTCTGTTTGATGCCATTATTGTGGATGAGGCTTCACAGTGCGGCCCGGAAGCTCTGCCGCTTTTTCAGCTTGGCAAACGCCTGATTGTGGTCGGCGATGACAAACAGGTCAGCCCGGAAGGAGTAGGCATAGACCAAACGCAGGTGCAGCAGCTCATGCGCACATGGCTGCATGATTTTCCTTTTGCCAAATCCTTTGGCCCTGATCGCAGTCTTTTTAAACTTTGCGAGATACTTTTCAAAAATCAAATTTGCCTCCGGGAGCATTTCCGCTGTATGCCGGAAATCATCCGCTTCAGCAGCAAACTCTGTTACAAGGGCAATCTGATTCCGCTTCGCCGCTATTTGCCTGACCGCTTGGAGCCGCTGCAATCGGTCTTTGTGGAAACTGGCTATCGGGAAGGAGACGGCCAGAGGGTCATCAACCGGCCTGAAGCGGAAGCCATTGCCGAGACAGTGAAAAACTGCTGCGAAGATGAGCGGTATCAGGGCAAATCAATGGGCGTGATAGTTCTGCAAGGCGCGGCTCAGGCTGATCTGATTCAAGGCTTGCTGGTTGAGGCCATTGGCGCGGAAGAAATGCAGAAACGCAAGGTCATCTGCGGCAATCCGCCCAGCTTTCAGGGCGATGAGCGGGACATCATTTTTCTCAGCATGGTGGCCGCGCCGAATGCGAGATTCACATCCTTGCCCGTGCCTGAGCCTGGAGAGACAAACAAATACGCGCAGCGTTTCAATGTTGCTGCCAGCCGGGCGCGGGATCAGATGTGGCTTTTTCACTCATTGACGCTCAACGAGCCTCGTTTGGGAAGCAACTGCCTGCGGCGCAGGCTGCTGGAGCATTTTCAGAACAAGGATGCCCCGAATGGCGACATTCAATGTCTAAATATTGAGGAACTTGAGGAACTGCGGCTGAAGGCGCATCAGGCGGACAGAAAGACAGAATCCGCGCCCAAACTCAAACGTTTTGATTTTGATAGCTGGTTTGAGGTGGATGTTACCCTTCAGATTGCAGGACAAGGATACTGCGTTGTTCCGCAGTATGAATTCGCAGGCAGACGAATTGATTTGGTGATTCAGGGCAGCAAGGCGCAACTGGCGGTGGAGTGCGACGGCGACTATTGGCACGACTTGAAAAGCTATCCCGCTGATTTGGCCCGGCAGCGGCAGCTCGAACGCTGCGGCTGGCAGTTCTTCCGCATCCGGGAATGCCTCTATTATGCTGATGCGGACAAGGCACTTGCACCGCTTTGGCCGCTGCTGGAGCGCATGGGGATAGTGCCTCTCAAACACTGTTCCTAGACATTTTCACCGCTATCTGGTATCCTTTTGCAAAACAAACCGTTAGTCAGTATCCCTCTATGTTCAGCGCGTAAGCCCTTATATGACCGAGACAACCTTTCCTTCCCAAAGCTATTCCGATGATGTTGCTGTCATCCATCATCAAGACCAGACCATCCTACTGGTCGGCACTGCTCATATCTCTCGTGAATCTGTTGACCTGGTTGAGGAGATCATTGAACAAGAGCAGCCAGACATGGTCTGCATTGAGCTGGACGAGAAACGCTACAAAGCCCTGTCTGAACCGCAGCAGTGGCAAAACTTGGATCTGAAGCAGATCATTAAGAACAAGCAACTCTCGACCCTGTTAGTCAATCTCGTGCTGTCCTCGTATCAGAAGAAGCTGGGCGGCAAGCTAGGCGTACAGCCGGGCACAGAGTTACTCACCGCAGCCAAGGCCGCAGCAAAGCATGGCATTCCCATAGAATTGTGCGACCGGGATGTACGGGTTACCTTGCGGCGCGCGTGGAAAGCTACTTCCTTATTCAAGAAAGGCTATTTGCTGGCTACCCTGCTGGCTTCGCTGTTTGACGAAACCGAATTGACTGAAGAGAAGTTAGCCGAGTTGCGCCAGCAGGATGTGCTGTCCGAGCTAATGGATGAGATTGGCAAAGCACTGCCAGCGGCCAAGGCAGCCCTGATCGACGAGCGCGATATTTTCATGGCCGAAAAGCTCAAAGCAGCGGCGGGCAAACGGGTGGTAGCAGTGGTTGGTGCAGGTCACATGGCTGGCATTAAGCGGGCGATGCAGGAGAACAACAGTGACAAAATGGAGGAGATCAGCAGCATTCCGCCGGTCTCTGCGAGTTGGAAGGTCTTTGGTTGGTCTGTGCCGGTGGCCATCGTGCTTTCCATTGTCCTGATTGGCTTTAAGCATGGGGCGGGGCAGGCCGGGGCCAATATTCTCTATTGGATCTTGGCGAACGGTATTCCTTCCGCAATTGGCGGGGTGCTGGCCTTAGCCCATCCAGCCACCATCCTCACTGCCTTTGTTGGCGCACCAATCACCAGCTTAACGCCAGTGATCGGTGCTGGCTATGTCTGCGCCTTTGTCCAAGTCATGACCCAGCCGCCCCTCGTCAAAGAGTTTGAGGCGGCTGCCGGAGATATTGGCACTGTGCGCGGCTGGTGGAAGAACAAACTGCTGCGGGTGTTCTTGGTCTTCTTGCTGACAGGTTTCGGTTCAGCTATTGGCACTTGGATAGGTGGCTACAGGATCTTTACCAACCTTTTTGCCTAAGACAGAGCGACAAAGTGCGGTAGCTCTCAGGATTTGCGCCGCGCTTCCTCTTCCTGTTTCTTCTGCGCCGCTCGTTCAGCCTTTAGTGCTTTGTATTCTTCTTCCAGCTTTTGGAGATTCTCTCCCTGTTCTTGCCGCATCGCCTTGATTTTCTCCTTCACTTTCTCCTGATTCATTGGCAAGCCTTCTGCGCCAAAGAGGGTACTGGCTAGATACTTGAAAGAGAAGAGCATCAATGCTTCGTCATCATGACGGAGGCGCTCGACAGTCTCTGCATCTAGCTCATACGTTTGCAGGAACGAGCTTTCAAAGATAAACCGACGGAAATGATCCAAATCTGTGGAGGCCATAAAGAACATCCGCTGGGCTGCTTCAGAAAGCGTTGCTTGCAGGCTGAAAGATTTACGCCGCATTACCAGCCGCAGCCATTCCTTATTCATCTCGTCGCGGACATCCACGCCCTGATCTTCCCGCCACTCGCGAATAGTCCAGCGTTTCTGCTCCTCAAAACCTTTGCAGTGTGGTTCCTTAACAAGAAAGAAGAATTTATCTTCTTCACCTTCTTCGCCGCCCTCGTGAAAATCCGCCATGCCTACTGGATAATAGCGGCAGGCCGTAGGCCGGTCAGCATAGACAGTGCAACCTTCTTGAGTAACAAAGGGACAGGCATATTTCTCACCAGTCAGCTTGAACTGCACACCGGGCATATCAGTTTTTTCCAGATAGGTTGGCTCGGTATATTGAACAAGGAAATCATGGGCAGACATGTTGAGCCGCCGCCGCAAGACCATAATATCATAAGGCGTTAATACGATTTTGATGTTATGGCAGCAGGCGGTGAAGCAGCTAACACCTGGGTGACATTCAAATTGGAGCGGTGAATCAAGCGTTAATTTTGTCGGCATGATGCAGGAAGGATTCTTGTCCGTTGCCGTTAAGAAATCCTTTGTCATCTCATCGCCTTTGCTGTTACTCATGCTGTTTCCTGTTTTTGTATATTATTTCTACAACGGGCCTTCCCGTGCATGTTATCTTCGCTTTCCCGCAGCATATTACCATCAGAGGAAGTGCTGTCAAACGGAAACTTGCCTCTATAATCCACGGTCTGCTACATAACAGCCTCCTGCAAGAATGGTGATGCAGAGCAATTTTTGCATAACATATCAGTACAATATATTTTTCCTTAGATCGAACTCAGGTTCACCTTGTACTGTCTTGGATCAACCCCGTAGTTGTGGATTTTGTAGTTAATAATCCGCAAACTGGTTTCCAAGTATTCCGCCGCTTTGGTCTGGTTGCCATTACACTGCTTAAGAGCCTCAATAATCAGGTCGCGCTCAAAATTCTCAACAGCTTGGCCAAACGAAAGCGGCTGGCCACTACTACGTGTACTGACACTCTCCGCACTTTGCAGGGTTGGCGGCAAATGTACGGAAGTAATGGTGCTGGAATCACAGATCAACACGGCCCGCTCCATGCAGTTTTGTAGCTCGCGGACATTGCCTGGCCAGTGATATTTAATCAGTAGGTCAATAGCTGAAGTGGAGATGCGCTCAATTTTCTTGTTATTTTCTTGGCTATACTGTTCTAAAAAGTGCTCCGCTAGGAGGAGAATATCAGTACGTCGCTCGCGCAGAGGAGGCAAATAAATTGGAAAGACATTGAGTCGATAGTAGAGGTCTTCCCGGAATTTACCTTCGCGCACTGCTGCTTCCAAATCGCGGTTAGTGGCCGCAACAAGACGGATATTTGCCTTAATCGGCTCTGTTCCGCCCAGTCGTTGAAAGACGCGCTCCTGAATCACATTCAGCAGTTTTACTTGTACCGCCGTGCTGATTTCCCCAATTTCATCAAGAAACAGAGTGCCGCCTTGGGCCTGCTCAAAACGGCCTGCCTTGCGCTCTACTGCCCCTGTAAAAGCTCCTCGCTCATGTCCGAACAGCTCACTTTCCAACAAGGTTTCTGGCAGGGCTGAACAGTTGACCACGACAAATGGTTTCTTCGCGCGCCCAGAATTATGATGTAAGGCTTTGGCAACCATTGATTTCCCCGTCCCAGACTCGCCCCGCAGCAGCACAGTGGCGTTCGAGTTGGCTACTCGCTGGGCTAAGGTAAAAACTTCTTGCATCCTAGAGGAGTTACCAAGAATACCATTGATCCGATTCTTCGCAGCCAGCTCTTGCCGAAGCTGCTGGTTTTCTCGGCGGAGCAGCTCCTTTTCCCGGTTCACGGTCTGAATTCGATGCGCGGCTTGGGCGATCAAGGCACTGACAATAGTCAGAAAGCGGAGATCACGTTCTGACTGAAGTCCAAAATCTTGTTCATAACAACGGTCAACTGAAAGTGCGCCAATGGCAAGGCTTTCGGCCTGTACCTGTCCATCTGGGCCATCTTCTAACGTTTCTATGGCCGCTTTAATTGGCACACAAATAAAAGAGCTTTTCTGTTTCTGTTCCTCGCTGCGCATTCCTGTGCGATTCAGAAACAGTGGTTCTTCAGCAATTTGTGGGACAATGACTGGTTCACCAACAGCAACCACTCGACCAGTAATCCCTTCTCCTAACTTGTAGCGGCCTTTTTTGCGAGCAATTGGTGTACTCCCACAGGCCACTTCAATCTCTAATTCTTTGGTCAGCGGATTGACAATGGTGACCGTGCCATTTTCCATTTTTTTCATCTTCGCCAGTACCTGAACAACCGAATCCAAGGCTTCGCGAAGATCAGAGATAGCAGCAAGATTTCTAGTTATTTCATAGAGACAGGCGATATCTTGTATCGCCAACTCTTGATCTGCCCAAGCAGTCTGGTCAGGATTCATTGAGAGTCTACAGCAGGAGAGGGTTGACAGGATGAATTGGAGCTGGTATATGTTGTTTCTGTGTTAAGCGTTAAGGAGGAATGGCCGAGTGGTTGAAGGCGGCGGTCTTGAAAACCGTTGTACGAAAGTACCGTGGGTTCGAATCCTACTTCCTCCGCCAAATTAGTGTGATAAACTTCCCGGAGAGATGACCGAGCTGGCCGATGGTGCTCGCCTGCTAAGCGAGTGTGGGGATAAAACTCCACCGAGGGTTCGAATCCCTCTCTCTCCGCCATGAACTGAAAAAGACCCGCTCCTGTTTGAGGAGCGGGTCTTTTTATTTGCCACGTTCTCAGGGTACAATTCCTCATTCAGAAGCCCCACAAGAGGGTCTGTTTAATCCAGCCGACGATATCGCCATGCCGTACTTTGACCCAGCCTTTGGTCTTTTTCAGGGTCTTGAAGACTACACCGTAATTGGCTTTGGCGACTACCTTACTACGGGTGTTTGGGCGGTTACGGATATTAATTTTCCGCTTTTTGACAATCATGTGTCCAGAACTATTCACCACGCTGCGGTGAATCCAGCCACTTGCCCCTTCAAAATCTCGAACCTTGTACCAGCTTCCTGAACGCTGGATCACTTTGAGTGGAAAGCCTGTACCCAGCTTCCAGAGCACTTTGCTTTTTGTGCTTGGCCCAGAACGCATATTGACATTCTCGTTTTGGACTGCCACCATCTGAGCTGCCAGAACTGGCCCAGCCACAAAGGCTGAGGTCAGGAGAACAACTAGAAAGGAAAAAATGAACGGGAATGCTTTCTTCATGAAAAGCTCCTATGAATTGAGGTTTATATCAGCCAACTTTTTTTTGCGTATTTTTCCAAGAATACCACGGAAAAGTGGTGCCTTGGTTTTGCCTACATCAGGCCCAAATACAGGAAAGCCGGCTATTTCAACAGAAATAGCGTCAAAAGCGCAGGCTTCCGTCATGCACCGCATACAGTTGACGCACTCACTACTACCCGGAGTTTCATTAAATTTGATCCCAACCGGACAGACACGGTGACAGGCACCACAGCTCGTGCAGTTTTCCTGATTAAGCTGGAGCCTAATAAGCTGCCAGCGACTAAAGAGGGCATAAAACGCGCCCAATGGACAGGCAATACGACAGAAAGGCCGTGAGGCAAAAACAGACCACGTGGCAAAGCCAAGGGCAATAGTGAGTTTATTGATAAAAAGCCAACCAACAGTGGAACGTAGCTCTGGCTGAAGAATGAGCATGGGAATACCAGCCTGAAAGGTACCTGCTGGGCAAATATATTTACAGAACCAAGGACTGCCGATGCCAAAATCATTTACTAGCAGCAAAGGAAAAAGGATAACAAAAAATAACAAGATGGCATATTTTAACCACCGCAACGGTGCTGGAATTGAATACTTACGGGAAGGCAGCTTGTGCAGTAGTTCCTGAAATAAACCAAAGGGGCAGGCCCAGCCGCAGATAAAGCGGCCAAATACAGCCCCGATCATACCAATCGAGCCAAGAACAAAAGTGCCTAAATAATACTGACCAAACTGAATCGACGAACGAATATTCAGCAAAAGCTGTTGGAGGGTACCAATAGGACAAAAGGCTGTTGCAGCGGGACAGGAATAGCAGTTCAGGCCGGGCGAGCAAATCACCTTCATTGGCCCTTTGTAGAGAGTCCTAGTCCATGGAAAGGCCCAATAGCCATTCACCAGCATCAACCAGATCCCTTGCATCCATTTCCGCGCCCGTTCCATAACGTGTTTATCCTATACCAATGCAGCTCAGACAGATAGTTTTCGCCTGTTCCAAAACTCGAGCTGGTTCGTTTAACGTCACTCCGGCGAGCCAAAGTGAAAGAAAAAAGACAAGCAAAACAAAAGGCATCCGGCGTATTTTGGTTTTTTTTCGCACAGTTTCTTCTCCTTACTGCAGTTCACAGTCTATCTTGCCGCTGCTGGTGCTTCGTCCGAACACGCCCTACTGGTATAAAAACTGCCGTCGCTGCTGTCAAGCCTTTTCCACCATTTTGCGGTGGCAGAGCAGAACAAGGTGCCTTGATTTTTTCTATATGAATTCTTAGGCAAGTAAAGTAGATTACAGCCTCTAACTGCACCTCGTTCACCTTCCTGAGTAGAAAATACCTATTATGTATTCCACTGATATTCTTATTATCGGCAGTGGTGTTGCTGGCCTCTCTTTTGCCCTGAAAGTTGCCCCTTTTGTTCGCGTCACGCTGATCACCAAAAAAAAGCGGGCCGACACAGCCACTAATCTGGCTCAAGGTGGCGTGGCAGCAGTTTTGTCAGCAAAAGATCGACTAGAAGATCATAGTAAGGACACGCTCATTTCTGGTGATGGTCTTTGCCATGAAGACATAGTTCGCTTGGTCGTTGAGGAAGGTCCAGATCGAGTACGCGAGTTAGCCGATCTTGGGGTGAATTTTCAACGTAATGCCATTGGCGATGAATTCGATCTTGGCATGGAGGGTGGACATTCCGCCCGCCGGGTTGCCCATGCTAAGGATCTTACAGGCCGGGAAATTGAAACAGCTTTGCTCGCCCAAGTCTATGCTAATCCGCAGATTGAAGTGCTGGAAGATCATATGGCTATTGATCTGCTCATCGAGTCTAAAGTTACTGGCCAAAAAGAAGGACAAGATCGCTGTTTGGGTGCCTATGTCCTGAATTGTAGTACTGGTGAAGTCGAGACATGGCAGGCTAAAGTCACGGTTTTGTGTAGCGGCGGTTGTGGTAAAGTCTATCGCTATACGACCAACCCAGACATTGCTACAGGCGACGGCGTGGTCATGGCTTGGCGAGCAGGGGCGCAAGTGGCAAACTTGGAATTTGTTCAGTTTCATCCAACCTGCTTTTTCAACCGTGAGGCCAAGAATTTTCTTATCTCTGAAGCAGTGCGTGGCGAAGGTGGCATCCTCCGTAATCAGGAAGGCATAGCCTTTATGAAGCAGTACGACAGCCGCTGTGACCTAGCAACACGGGATGCAGTGGCGCGTGGTATTGATGCAGAAATGAAAAAGAGCGGCGCGGACTGTGTTTATCTCGATATTACGCATAAGGGACGTGATTTCCTCCAGCAGCGTTTTCCCAATATCTACGGCACCTGTCTTAAATACGGCCTCGACATCAGCACTCATCCTATTCCGGTCGTACCGGCAGCCCATTATATGTGTGGGGGGGTGCAAGTGGATAGATGGGGATGTAGCTCCATTAGAAATCTCTTAGCCTTGGGCGAGACTGCTTGCACAGGTTTGCACGGTGCAAATCGGCTGGCAAGTAATTCACTCCTAGAAGCAGTGGTTTTTGCACATCGGGCCGCGCAATGGCTAGAACGCCGCTGGCCAGAGCTGAAATCCTTGTCGCAGGCCAAAGTACAGGCATGGCGCACTGGCTTTGCCCGCTCCATCGAAGAAAACGTACTCATCAGTTATAACTGGGATCAAGTACGGCAGTTGATGTGGGACTACGTTGGTATCGTACGGACACAGAAACGGCTTCAGCTTGCCGCCCGCCAGCTTGCCCCTATTCTTGCAGAAACCAAGGAGCATTTCCACGACTACCTGCTGACTCCAGATTTAATTGAATTACGTAATATTGTTCTGATTGCGGAACTGATTATTCAGAGTGCTTCCCTGCGACAGGAATCGCGAGGGCTGCATTTTATCACCGATTTCCCGGAAAAGGATGATGCGCTCTTTGGCCGGGACACGGTGCTGGAGAAAAACTAAAAAGAGGTGGTAAGGCGGTTCTACGAGCCTCACCACCACTATTCCCTATCGGCAGGACAGCATCTGCTCGTTGAGCCGCTGGGCTTGCAGGCAGAAGGTTTCCAGACGCGCTTCGATAAGCTGCGGGAAGGGGTTTCCGTCCGTCTCAATGGCAATGAAGGGCAGTTTACGCTCTTTGGCAAGAATAGACTGCCAAGCCGTGCTGTTGCCAAGCTGAATCTTCTTCTCAGTAGTGGTGAACTTCTCGCTCAATACCGCCTCCGCCACCCGTGAGGGCATACAGCCAAAGGGACCTATGGAAATCACCCCGCAGGAGGGATGCAGGATTTCGTGCAAGGCCGAACCAACCGTGAGAATGGTTTCCACGGTGAAATGCGGCGAGACAAACTTCCCGCCTGCCTCGATCACCGGCTCAATCGGGGCATCGCCATCATAGAAAAACAACCCGGAAGAAGCCAATCGCTTGCGGATGGCATGGTCAAAGTATTTCTTCACATAGCCCCTGACCACAAAGCCCTTGCTGCGCTCTCCCTCGATCTCGTGCTTGATCAGCCAGTCAATGAATTTGAGGTATTCGCTAATCATGGCCGTGCGAACAACAAAGCCTCGGTCAGCCAGCCGCTCTATCAAATTTTGCAAGGAAATCGGGTCATGGCGGACATACATCTCACCAACTAAAGAAATTTTGGGCAGCTCGGCATAAGGTTTTTTCAGTTTGATCTGACTAAGGCGGGCCGCACTGCGCGAAATCTGCCCAGCAATCACTGGCCATCGCCTGCTGATCACCGCCCGAATCTTCTCATATTCCTCATGGAAGATTTTTAATCCTTCTTTTCGATCTGCTGCTCCGGCCAGCACGGTTGACCACATCTCGTCAAAGATATCGCCGATGACAATGGCCCGCCACGCGGCCCGCAGGAATTCATCGCCTAGGTTACAATAGCCATTCATCGAACTTGGCGTGAACATGGCCACATCTGGGATCTGCTGCTGCTCAAGCACTCGCTTGGTATAAACATGATACTGCCCTAGGCGGCAGGGGCCTTCCGCGCTGGCCATATAATAGACCAGCACCTCGTCCGGGCGGCGGAACTTGATCCGTTTGAGCAAGGAACCCAACGTGGTTTGCAGGGGAAGGCATTCCTTGCACGAGGCATGGCCCCGACCCAACTTGAGCACTTCCTCATCCGCAGGCCGGAGAATTTCCGCCGTGATGCCAACTCTGGCAAAGGCGGCGGTCAGCAAAGGAGTGCCGTAACGGCTCATGGCTGGAATCAGCATCCGTACCCGCGAATCAGTCAACGGCAGCCACGTACCGTCCGAAGTCCGCACACCATTCACACCGTTTTGCTCTTCCAGTTCTGCTGCCCGGAAAGCTCTGCCAATGCTTTGCTGCGGCTGGGCCTTTTTCTGAATCTCCCGGTAATAACGAATGATGTCTAAAAAGGCTTCAATTCGAGTCTCCAAGCCTGCATCAGCAGTATGGCTATCCAACTCCAAGGTCAGTGAGGGCTTGCGTCCCATGATCTCACGGAAGAAGCTGACCAAGAAGGAGTCTGGCCCACAAGAAAAGTTAGTGATATAGGCCCCGTAAAGCTGGGGATGCTTTTCCACAAAACGCGCCCCCTTGAGGATAATCTGCCCCATAGCCCAGTACATGTTGTCGTCAGCAGCGAGCTGCTCCTGCCAATAGGGCAGCATGTCAAAGGGAATAATGCTGATTCCTCGGCTGGCGAACTTGGCCGGAATGCCCTTATTTGCCGCACTGGCAAAGCTGTTGTAGGGTCTGCCGAAAAGCACCACGCCAAAGCGTTCTGGATCTTTTTCCAAATCGGCCAGAGCCTGCCTGCCCATTTCACGGATGTCTTTGGTGAACTCATCTTGGGCAGCAATGGCAGCCTTGAGAGCTGCATCTACCTTGTCTTTTGCTATGCCTAGCTGCTCGGCCAATTCCAAGAATGCGTCATTATTGGCAGTATAGCCCTTAGAAAAATCGAGCACCTGTGAAAGCACGTTCTTATTATTTTCTAAGACCGGAAAGGCAGTGCGCAGATAGTATGGTTCGCTCTGCACCAAGACACAGGTGCAGGAGGTTTTGTCTTTTTCACCGTAATCAAGGCCCTTGAGCAGGGGGAGGAAGATAAAATCTGGCTTTTCGGCCAGCAGAGCAGCGGCATAATTATGAGCAATTTCAACAGGATAGCAAAATGACGCGCCTTGTTGATCCATGCCTCTTAGATCCTGCGTTGACGGCAGAGTCAGGCGGAAACCTAACTCGGCAAAAAAAGCATTGAAAAAGGGAAAGAAGCTGTTCAGGAGGAAAGAACGATTCATGCCCACAGTTGGTCGGTCGTCTGCTGGAGCAAGATCACGGAAAACCCGCCGTTCCCGTCGGATGACCAAATCATAATCGCCTGCCTCAACCTTGCGATTATGAATCAAGTTATCATAGCGGTTGCAGATGCCGCCAAAAGGATAGACCTTATCCTTGATCTTAATCCGGGCGATCTCGCAGCCTCGGTCGCAGTCTTTGCCGCCGCCGCAGCGGAACGGCTCCTTGTATTCCACCTCCCGGCTGATCAGCTCCTGCAAGTCGTACTGCTCGGATTTGAGCAGTCCCTGCTCCATGCGCCGTTCCACTTCTAAGGCCACGCCAAAGGCACCCATCAGGCCAGCTTCAGAAGGCACCACCACCTGCTTGCCAGTCAGTCCGGCCAAGGCCGCAGGCACGGCCTGATTGTAGCAGACTCCGCCTTGAACAAAGACCTTTTTGCCCACAGGCCGATTGCCCTTGACCCGGTTGTTGTAATTCATGCCAATCGAATACACCAGCCCGGCAACAATGTCTTCCAGCGGCACATTCTCCTGCACCGAACGCTTGATGTCTGAGCCGATAAAGGCGGCGCACTGGTCGCTGAAATTGGGCGGGGCCGTGGCCCGGAAAGCGGTGTCGCCGATATCCGTCACCTTGAGGCCCAAACTTTCTTTGGCTGATTCCTCCAGAAAGGAGCCAGTGCCTGCACTGCAAGCCTCGTTCATGGCATAGTCGCTCGGCACGCCGTTGGTGATATAGGTGTATTTCGCATCCTGGCCGCCGATTTCAAAGATGGTGTCAACCTCCGGGTCAAAATGCACCGCCGCCGTGGCATGGGCGACAATCTCGTTGATCACCCCGTCGGTCAGAGCATGAAGCCCGGCAATCTGGCGGCCAGAGCCGGTCACGCCCAAGCCCTCAATAACTATCGGCACCTTGACCTGCTCGGCCAAGCTCTGATAAACATTCTTGGATGCGCCAATCGGGTCGCCGTTAGTGCGCAGATACTCAGCCGCGATGATAGCCTTGTCGCGCCGCCGCAGCAGCACGCCCTTGGTGGTGGTCGAGCCGACATCAAGGCCGAGAATGACCCTGTCGCCCGCCTCAGCAGTACCACGCTCCTGATGCTTGAAATCAACTAAGGTTTTCTGCTCGACTAAAGGCGGCAAAGTTGCCAAACCTGCGCGATGCTCGGCAAACATGGCATCCAAGGAAGCAAAGGGCTTGCAGTCGTTGTCCAAAGCCCAGAGAGCCGCGCCAAGGGCCTCAAAAACGGCAGCCTGTTCTGGAATTTGCAAGTCAGGCAGCTCCTCGCGCAGATAATGCACCATCGCCTTGTTGCCTGTACAGCCACCAACCAGCATTACCGCATCTTTAGGTAATTTTTTGAGTAGCTCTAGGACCTTACCCGCCATCATCTTAGACAAACCAGCCACCACCTGCGCCTTGACCACGCCCTTATTCAAGGCATGGGTGCAGTCGCTCTTGCAGAAAACTGAGCAGCGGCCAGAGACCTTGTAGGGTTTGTCTGGCAGCTCCATTTTGCTGACTTCCTCCAAGGTGATTGACATTCGGCCAAGCTGCTGAAGGAAAAACTCACCTGTGCCAGAAGCGCATTTATTGCCAGTGTGGATTTCATCAACCTTGCCGTCCTCATCCAGATGATAGACCATCGTGGTTTCGCCGCCCGCACTGATGATTACTTGGCAGGGCTGATTTTCGGTCACCAAGAAGGCAGCGGCCCGCTCTACAGCCTCTGGTTCAGCGATGCTGGAAAAAATCAGCATATCTCTGAATTTGCGCCCGGTTGCCGCAATCTTGAATTCTTGCAAGTTCTCAACTTGGCCGAGCAGCTCGCGCAGAGTACGGCGCGGGTTGCCATCATGGGCTTGCGCATGGGAAAAAAGTATTTTAGTGCCAGATTCGTTCTGCTCCAAACCTGCGATAGAAATGCTAGATGCTCCAGCGCATATACCGAGAGATTTCATATTTAACTATATGTATTATTGCTTTTATTCTGAAATAGAAAACCACGTCCTCTGGGCGTGGTCAGAGTCAATCGGCTCTGCCGTTTTCGACTGCTGTTGAAATCGCGGTGGCGAAGCCATGAATCGGGCGTAATGCCGGGGCATCTTGCCCAATACAGTCCTATTCAACCGATTTCTTTGCCAATAACTGATTCAAGAGTGCCTCTAATATCTCTATTAGAGGCACTCTTCCTTGTTCCATATTACTATCTGATTACCATACATTCTTGCAAAAGGTAAGTTAGGACTTACGCAAAATTCATCTGAATCGCCGGGGATTTGAGCTGCTGCCTCAAATAGCCAGATAATCATCCACGCTTAACACAATAAATAGATTGCCTTTTTTTCAGCCATTTGCCAGAGACGTATCCATACCAGAACTGCATGATTTCTGACAATCCTAGCTTTTCGGCATTGGCACCGCTCCAGCCCAGTCAGTTGTTTAGTTTCCAGGTGAAACTGCTCAAGCTTCCAACGGAAGCCGGACACCTTTCACACGGCCTCTGTGTTGTCGAGCGCGAAGTCTTTCTGGTAAATGCAATTGGACAGCATATCCAAGAGATGATCGAGTTTACTTTTTCCGTCTCTGTCCGGGTCATAAATCCGATAGTCGATGATCCAAAATTGATTGATTTCTGGGTTGACATTTGACAATCCCAACACTTCTGATGACAGAAGTGCGCATTGCCGCTGTATTGGCAGCGGGCCATTTCTATCTTATGGGAATGTCTCTTGTCAAGCACCGTGTCATCGAAAATGACAAAGCCTTTCGTGGTCTGAACGAACTGCTGGCTCTTTGATATGCTCCCAAAGGAGTCAAGCGTTCTCCTGAAAGGTAGCGCATCATGACTAAATTTCTCGCTATGTTCGGCGAAGTTGGTCAACAAGTACTTCACTTGACTGACAAAAAGACAGTAATCTAACCGGCTGACAATCTGTGTTTGAGGGTGCATGTCTGTTAACATGCTGCTTTTATATTTTTTTGTCAATTTGTTCGTTTTTCGTAAGCCCTATATACTGTTTCATGATAACATCATAATATAGCGAAATGAAAATCTAAATCAACATCTTTGAGCCACTACCCTTTTGTCCATTGTGAGGGAAATATTGTTCTTAATTTTCTTGCTTTTCAGATGAGACTAAGGTAACTTTTAAAAAGTTGTAAAACTTACGGAAGGAATGGACAGAGACGAAAAAAAAACGACTGAAGCTCGGTTGCGACTAACAGAGGCTGGAGCGCGGATATCGCAGGAACTTGGTGGTGGACGGATTGTTGGACAAGTTTTAGTCTATTTGTACCTTCAGCAAGTTGCACAATCGTTAGACAGTATTGGCGAGGCATTGTCTTTGAGCAAGGCTTCGATCAGTATTGCTGTTCGCCAGTTAGAGCAGCTCGGTTTTGTCCGTCGGGTTTGGGTAATAGGCGATCGAAAAAAATATTACCGGAGTGCGGATAACATAGGGAGTAGTATTCAGCAGGGCTTACTGTCTGTCTTGCGGCAAAAAATTGCTCTGTTTGGTGGGGAACTTGATAGTGCGCTCTGTTTGCTAGATAGTCAAAAAATAGACAATGAGGATATCCAATTCCTTCGCCAGCGTATCGGCCGGGCAAAAAAATTGCAAAGCATCCTCGTCAAGCTGCTCGGTAGTCCTTTAGTCAGCTTTTTGGCAAAATATATTAAATAAAAGATGCAGCAGATGACAGATGTAGATACAGAGCAATGGGATTTAATTATCAAACCAAAGAATGGTTGGTTTGATATTGACTTAAGAGAGTTATGGCGATACCGTGACTTGATCTCTATGTTTATCATGCGTGATTTCGTCACCGTGTACAAACAGACGATTTTAGGCCCATTGTGGTATATTATTCAGCCGTTGTTCACTACCGTTGTTTTTACTATTATTTTTGGCAAGGTTGCCAAGATTTCTACAGATTCACTACCTCCGTTTCTTTTTTATATGTCAGGCAATGTAGTATGGGGATATTTTGCTGCCACGTTGACCTCAACTTCTAATACTTTTAACAGCAACGCACATATTTTTGGTAAAGTTTATTTCCCTCGCCTGACCGTACCCTTAGCAACGGTACTTGTTAATTTTCTCCAGTTTTTTATACAGCTTGCTCTATTTCTTGCTTTTTATTTATATTTTTATCTAGCAGGCGCACCTGTGCAGCCGACAGCTTGGCTATTACTTCTGCCTTTGCTTATGGTGCAGATGGCACTACTTTGTTTAGGGTTGGGCATTCTCCTTTCGTCTATGACGACCAAGTATAAAGACCTCCGTTTTGCTATGACCTTTCTGATCCAACTCTGGATGTATGCTACTCCTGTAGTCTATCCACTGAGTCAGATTCCAGATTGGCTTCTTCCTTGGTATGTACTGAATCCAATGGTCGCAATTGTTGAAAGTTTCCGCCGTATGTTTTTCGGTACCAGTGCTGTCCAGTTAAGTCAGATTGGTCTTAGTTGGCTGATGACGCTATTTATTCTCTTTATAGGCGTGGTGCTGTTTAGCAGGATTGAAAAAACTTTTACAGATACCATCTGAGATGAAGAAATTGCAATGAATGTCATTCAAATAGAAAATCTTTGGAAAGAGTATCAGCTTGGTGTTATTGGCTATGGCACCTTGAGTCGCGATGTACAATCTTGGTGGGCAAAGTTACGAGGCAAGGAAGATCCAAACAGCAAAATGCTGGCAGGACATGAGAGTCAGATTGAGGGAAACCAATTTTGGGCTTTACGAAACATTAATTTAGAGATCCAGAAAGGTGACCTTCTTGGTATTATTGGCAGAAATGGAGCTGGAAAATCTACTTTACTGAAAATACTTTCTCGCGTTACGGCACCGACAAAAGGACAAGTTAAGATTAAGGGTCGGATTGCAAGTTTGCTGGAAGTAGGTACTGGTTTTCATCTTGAGCTAACTGGCCGAGAAAATATTTTTATGAACGGTGCAATCCTCGGTATGTCTAAGCAAGAAATCAAAAGAAAGTTGGATGAAATTATTGATTTTTCAGGAGTTGAAGAACATCTTGAAACTCCTGTAAAAAGATATTCATCTGGGATGCGAGTTCGTCTTGCCTTTGCTGTGGCTGCGCATTTAGAACCAGAAATTTTAATTATTGATGAAGTTCTCGCTGTCGGTGATGCAGAATTCCAAAAAAAATGTATTGGTAAAATGGGAGCAGTAGCAAATGATGGGAGGACGGTTCTTTTTGTCAGTCATAACATGCTTGCTGTTAAGTCACTTTGCCGTTCTGCAATTTTAATAAATAATGGCAAGTTAAGCCAAGCAGGTAGTGTTGATGAGATTATTAGCACTTACAAAGCATTAAATCAAAATGACAGATTCGTAACTGAAAAAGAATGGTCAGATTATAACAATCGACCAAAGGGCGAATATTTTGAAATAGAAAAAGTTTATATTACCTCACTTGAAATAGAAAAAGGCTCTTTATTACCTATAGAACATCCCTTAGAAATTGGGATTATTGTTAACCAATTTGGTAATCCAGGAGAGCTAGATTACACCATAGCTGTCAAATCAGATAATTATACTGTTTTTGCAACGAGTACACTTGATTGTGATAATTTAATATCAAGAAAATTTGTCGAAGGAAAGTGTGAATACAGGTGTATTATCCCTGAAAATTTTTTAAATCATCGAATATATACAGTTGATATCTTAGTACTAAGAAATCAGAGAAATGTGATTGGTAAATTTGATGATATTCTGACTTTTGAGGCGGTGGAGTCAAAATCTCGAAAAATAGCATATTTAGGTCCAAGGGCTGGATTTGTGGCCCCTAATTTTTCATGGTTTGCAAACAAAAGCAAATTTTGATGGAAAAATTCGATCAGCCAATTTTTGTTACCAAACCTTTTCTACCTCCTTTTGAAAAATTTTGTGAAGGGTTGCGGGAGATTTGGGATAATCAATGGCTGACTAATAATGGCCCTGTATTAAGAAGATACCGAGAAGAACTCAAGACATATTTTGCTACAGATAATATCTGTCTATTTACTAACGGTACCTTAGCATTACAAATTGCCTTGCAAGGAATGGGGATTAGTGGAGAAGTCATCACTACACCTTTTACTTTTGTTGCTACAACACATGCCTTGTATTGGAATAAAATTCGGCCAGTGTTTTGTGATATAGAACCAGAAACTTTTACGTTGGATCCCAAAAAAGTTGAAGCGTTAATAACGCCTTGGACAACTGCTATTTTAGCAGTACATGTATTTGGGCGGCCTTGCAAATTAGATGCCTTGGCTGATATTGCTCATCGTCATAAATTAACATTAATATATGATGCAGCTCATGCTTTTGGAGTACAGGTTAACGGGAAATCGATAGGACACTATGGCGACCTCAGTATGTTTAGCTTTCATGCGACAAAGCTATATCATTCGATTGAAGGGGGTATGTTGACTTTCAAAGATTCTAAACTGAATCAAATTTTTAGTTATTTAAAAAATTTTGGTTTTAAAAGTGAGACAGAAGTCGTTATGCCAGGCACCAATGCCAAAATGAATGAAATGCAGGCGTTAATGGGATCTGTCTTACTAAAATACCTTAACACGTTAATTGAGAAAAAGAAAAATATATATACTATTTATAAAGAACGATTGAGTGCTATTCCTGGCATATCCTTTAGTCCCGATCCAGCAGCGAACCTAGAGTATAACTATGCCTATGTACCTGTGCTCATAGAGAAGACTGCTTTTGGGATGAGTCGAGATGAGTTGTATGAACAGCTTAAAAAATATAATGTTTTTACTCGGCGATATTTCTATCCGCTCCTCACTGATTTTGCTTGTTATCAAAGTTTAGCTCTCTCTATACTTCTTGATACCGCAAAGACTGTTGCTGAACAAGTCCTGACTCTACCAACATATGCTGATCTAGCTGAACAGGATATACATAAAATATGTGACATTATCGAATGGATACATAATAAATTCTGCTGAAAAAGAATAGGTATGGCCCATGGCATATTTAACTAAGAAAGAACTAGAAGTATTAGGTTTAGCAAGTTTTGGGGAAAATGTTTCTATTTCTGACAAAGCATCTATATATAATCCAGGTAAGATAACTATTGGTAATAACGTTCGGATTGACGATTTTTGTGTTCTTTCTGCTGGTGAAGGAGGAATTGTTCTTGGCAATTATATTCATCTTGCTATCTATTCTTCAATTGTTGGTGCAGGCAAGGTAACTTTTTCTGATTTCGGCGGGTTATCCTCTAGAGCATCTATCTATTCCAGTAATGATGACTACTCAGGTGAATATTTGGCAGGTCCTACAATACCAAGTCAATACTTGAAGGTAGAACATGCAGATGTCTCTATTGGAAAATATGTTGCTATTGGCTCTGGTTCTATTATTTTTCCTGGTGTGACCATAGAGGATGGTGTTGTAGTTACAGCTCTCAGTGTGGTTAATAAAGACTGTGCTGCATTTGGCATATATGCTGGTAATCGTCGCATCAGAGAGAGAAATCATCACCTTGTTGACTTGGCAAATAAGATAAGAAAGTAACTATCAACCTGTAATGAGTAGAAAGTTAAGAGGATGGAGATATAGCGGTTACGGGTTGAACAGCTATCAAACTTTTTTGCTTTGTCAAAAGTTTTGTATATATAAATTCAATACGTTATACACATGACGACATGGCAGGATGATCGCCATGAGACATGTAACTGCTATAATATCAGCGATAAAAAAACAAGTTAAGCCTATACGTTTAATATTCAGCGACCAAGACAATAAAAAACCGACCCCAGAGGGGCCGGTTTTGGTTAAGCCCCGGAGGGCTTTGTCTACTTTGGCTCCCCTTTTTCAGACCGATTACACTGACAAAACCAATACCAGTTGATTTTAAGGCTTCAATATTTGCCGGTTACGACTTTTCATGCAAACATATTTGCACCATGATTTAAGTTCAGTCCGTCAATAAAAATACGGCTGCTGTCATGACCGACTGCCTTTGTGACAATATGGCTGTTCAAGTGGCAGAGCCATTGGAACTCTGACCTTGCCCAGAGGACAAGGTTTTCACTGTTAGAATATATTATAATATTTACAATAAGAGTGTTGTTGAGCACTTCAAATACAGGTCGAGAAATCTGCTTGTCACAAATTCAATCAAGCAAGAGAAAGCTTTCCTTGGAAAGGGAAAACATAGTTTGTGTTGTATAAATTACAAAAAAAAATATGGATATGAAAATTGATTTTCTTGTCAAAGGGACAGAAAAGATCTCTTGCAAATATAATGAATGCAAAAAACCAAAACTTTCAGTGATAATTATAACATACAATCACGAAAAATATATAAAAGAGTGCTTAGACAGTATTTTGTCTCAAAAGACAGATTTTGATTTGGAAATACTATTAGGTGAAGATGACTCAGAAGATAGGACTCGAGAGATATGTATTGAATATGCAGAAAAATATCCAGAAAAAATATCATTATTTCTCCATGACAGAAATAATGTAATTTATGTTAACGGAAAACCAACTGGTAACTATAACTTTATATATAGTATAACAAAAGCAAGAGGAGAATATATAGCTATATGCGAAGGTGACGACTATTGGATAGATGATTGTAAACTACAAAAACAGGTTGATGCTCTGGAAAAGCATAAAGAACATTCTATCTGTTTCCATGATGTAGTTGAGTGCTATGAAGATAGTAAAAAAAGTAACTTTTTAGCATGTAAAAAACAAAAAGAAGTAACTTTACTACAAGACATACTTCAAAGAAATTATATTCCAACATGTTCTGTGGTATTTCGTAATCAAAATATAACCAACATACCGCACTGGTTTGTTAAATCTATGGCTGGAGACTGGCTATTGCATCTAATAAATGCTCAATATGGAAGCATTTTGTATATTGACAAAGTAATGGGAGTTCATAGGATCCATCAGGGGTGTATTTGGTCTTCTAATACACACATAAAAAATATATTAACCTCTCTGGAAATATACGATCTCTTAGAGGAGAATTTTAAACCATGTAAGGAGGAATATCGGTGGGCTTTTCTTTTTGGAAAATCAAACTTAATATATCAACTTGCTTATGAATATAAAAAAAGAAAAAGCCTGATCAGATCTTATTATTTTTTAACTAAATCATTATTTCTCCGTCCTGGATTTTCCTTTTTAGATCCAAGAGTATATGTTCAATTTTACAAGGGGTAGTATTTTTTACAGTTTTTATATGGAAGATCATTAATAGCTAACAAGGAAAAATTTTATCATGTTTTTTTTGAAAAAAATTAAAGGTATGCTTAATATTGATCACGATGCTATTAATTTTTCTGTCGCAGGATTTCCAAGAAGTGCCAATACATTTCTAGCCATATTCTTACATAGAAGAAAACTTTTATCGGGGGGTAGATTGAAAATTCACTCTCATGATCATTCTGTAGAATACTTACAGAAAATATCTACAGAAAAAGCATATTGCCTTGTTCCTATAAGAAATCCTATTGATGCAATAACCTCTACGTATATTTTTTTTGATTCAAAAAAAACAATAGATGAATTATCTTTTTGGTATTTCGAATATTATAGTTATGTTTTTTCACATATAGATAATTTTTTGGTTGTCAATTTTGACGATGTAATTAAGGATCCAAACTGTATCATAGGGATGATAGGCAGAAAATATAGCTTCCTTTTAAAGGAAGTGGAAAATATAGAAAAAGAAAAAGGTGCAATTTTTAAATGGATGGGCAGACAGAGCAAAAGAAAGTTCAGACGTGGAGAAGAACGACACATGAGAGAGGTCGGGTTTCCCCAAGAAAAACGTGCTGTTCTAAAAATAACTATCCAGAAAGAGGTTGAATTGTTTTTCGAAAGTAACAAAGAACCTCTACGAATTTATGAAGAAGTGATAAAGCAAATTTGTGGGCATTATTGATGAGAATACTGCATCTTAATACCTTTGATATAAAAGGAGGGGCGGCAAGAGCCGCGTATCGCATCCACAAGGCGTTGAATGAAAATTGTCAAGATTCAAAGATGTTGGTCGTCAAAAAAAAATCTTACGATCCTGACATAAAAAAGTTTTCTATTTTTTTACATAAAAGAAGAAGAATCATTGAGGAAAAAATATTTTCTTTACAAAAAAGTTCAAACCCTAGCTTCCATTCTCTCAACCTGATTCCTTCAACGATTTATCGTGAAATCAATCAATCATCATCTGACATTGTCCATTTCCATTGGTTGGGACTACAACTAATAAGTATAGAAGAAATAAAGAAAATTACCAAGCCAATTGTTTGGACACTTCATGATATGTGGGCATTTTGTGGAGCAGAACATTGTATAGACCTTAACTCATCTGAACGGTACAGAGAAGGATATTGTTCAACGAATAGGCCCTTAGCGGATAAAGGAATATTTGATATTGATAAATGGGTTTGGAAGAGAAAGCAGAAAAGCTGGAACAATGTAAAATTTCACTTTGTTGCTCCTAGTAAATGGTTAGCTGATTGCGTCCAAAAGAGCAAACTGTTTTCAGGTGAGCAGGCTACGGTTATTCCAAATTGTCTTGATACACAGGTATTTCAACCAAAAAATAAAGAAATATGTCGAGGAGTATTCGGTTTAGACTTAAAGAAAAAAATAGTACTCTTTGGCGCAGATGGTGGAGGAAAAAATCCTTTAAAAGGATTTCATCTATTACAGGAATCTCTAAAAATATTATCCAGTTCGAAACTGTCAGATGAAATTCAATGTGTCGTATTTGGCGGGCATAAGCATCGAGAGCAAAAGGACATGTACGGCATCTCTACCAATCACATCGGTCGTATTGCAGATGACGAGCAGTTAGCAAGCCTCTATAATGCCGCTGATATTTTTATTACGCCCTCTATGATTGATAATTTACCTAATACAGTTATGGAGGCAATGAGCTGTGGTGTTCCATGTATAGGATTTGATATAGGCGGTATTCCTGATTTAATAGATCATAAAGAAAACGGTTTTTTAGTTCCGCCATATTCTTCTTTAGAACTTGCTGATGGTATTCAATGGTTATTATCTGATATGAATCGGTTGATGAATTTTGGTAAAGCCGCAAGAAGTAAAGTGCTTGAAAACTATACGCCTGATATAATAGCAAAACAGTACATTGCTTTTTATCGCCAAGTCTTGTTAGAGCATGGCAATAAAAGCTCTTGATAGAAAAACAGCCTTTTTAAAATTTATCTTCATGAAAATTCTTGCTGTAATCCCTGCGCGCGGCGGCTCAAAAGGCATACCCAAAAAAAATATTCGAGAGCTATGTGGTCAGCCCTTGCTTGCCTATTCTATTGAGGCGGCGTTACAGGCAAAACTAATCAATCGAGTCATTGTTTCAACGGATGATCAAGAGATAGCTGATGTTGCTATTGAATATGGCGCAGAAGTTATCCAGCGTCCAGCAGAGCTTGCCGGTGATTTTGTTTCTTCTGAGGCAGCGTTACTGCACGTTTTAGAAGTATTGCAACAAGAAGAACAGAAACAACCTGATCTACTTGTTTTCCTTCAGTGTACTTCACCTTTGACGCTTTCTGCTGATATTGACGGAACCATCCAAGCCTTGCTTGAACAGCAAGCAGATACGGCCTTTGCTGCGGCCCCATTTCATTACTTTATCTGGGCAAAAAAGACTAATGGAAGCATGATTGGCCTTAACCATGATAAGCAAAAAAGACTGATGCGGCAGCAGCGGCAAGATCAGTTTGTTGAGGCAGGTGCTGTCTATGTGATGCGAGTTCCCGGTTTCTTGGAGTATAGACACAGATTTTTTGGCAAGACAGTAATGTATGAAATTCCTGAAGAACGATGTTTTGAAATCGATGAGCCAGTTGATTTACTGATTGCAGAACAAATGCTTAAACATCAGCAAACTGTGCAATCATGATCATCGACCGCAGCATCAAAAAATACATCATTTTTGATGAGGAGCCGATTTATCGGGCCTTTGAGAAAATCAACGCCAATCATCTGCGGATTATTTTCGTCGTTGATCAATATGGAGTGCTCGAAGGGGTTATTACAGACGGGGATCTACGTCGCTGGATTCTCAGTCAAAGTAAAATAGACATTCAGCAACCAGTCTCTGCTGCCACCAACACCGATTTCACGCATTGTCGTGAGGACGAAGCACCTGAAAAGATCGCAGAGCAATTTTCCCGTAAGGTTGAGTTTGTTCCCTTGGTCGATGAGAGGATGCGCCTAACTGCGGTTGCCAGTCAGCGCAAAATTGATTTTGCCATAGGCAATCGAATAATTTCTGACGAGGCACCTGTTTTTGTCATTGCTGAGATCGGCAACAACCACAATGGCGACCTTAAGTTAGCAAGAAAATTGGTCGACCAGGCCGTCTGGGCTGGTGCTGACTGTGTCAAATTTCAGCTACGGGATATGGATTCGCTATATCGAAATTCTGGTGATGCTGACGATATCCGCGAAGACCTTGGTTCTCAGTATGTTATTGATCTGCTTTCTCGTTTTCAGCTACAGCGCGAAGAACTAGCAACAATATTTGATTACTGCCGTGAACGCGGGGTGATTCCTCTCTGTACACCTTGGGATGGAGAAAGTGTTACCTTTCTTGAGCAGTATGGGGTCGATGCCTATAAAGTCGCGTCTGCTGATTTGACCAATCATGATTTACTGCTCCAGATTGCTGCTACCGGTAAACCCATGCTCTGTTCAACCGGTATGTCTTCGGAACAGGAGATCAGAGCAGCGGCAAATTTGCTCTTGCATAAAGGTGCGCAGCTCATTCTGCTGCATTGCAACTCCGCCTATCCTGCGCCATTTAAGGATATCAACCTGCGCTATATGCAGCGGCTCAAAGAAATCAGTGCCTATCCGGTGGGATATTCTGGGCATGAGCGCGGCTATCATATTGCCTTGGCAGCAGTCGCTCTGGGTGCAAAAGTTATAGAAAAGCATTTCACTCTTGATCGCTCTATGGAGGGAAACGATCATAAGATCAGCCTGCTGCCAGAAAAATTTCGTAGCATGGTCGCGGGTATCCGCGAGGTGGAAGCAGCATTAGGTAGCGGTGGTGGACGCGCCCTATCACAAGGCGAATTGATCAATCGGGAATCTTTGGCCAAAAGTATTGTTATCAATCAGCCTCTTAAAAAAGGGGCCATTATTACAGAAGCAATGCTAGAGGTAAAAAGTCCTGGCAAAGGACTGCCGCCCTACCAAAAGGATAAGCTGATCGGTCAGCCCGCCCGTCGAGATTTAGCAGCAGGTGATTTCTTTTACGAAGAGGATTTGTCAGATGCTGCTGCCACACCTCGGCGGTATCGCTTTGTTCATCCTTACGGAGTTCCTGTTCGATATCACGATCTGCATCAGATAGCTGCGGCCTGCCCTTTAGATCTGCTCGAAATCCATTTGAGCTATAAGGATTTAGAGCTAGATTTAGCTCGTTTTTTTAGCAAGCCGCTATCGCATCGACTCGTAATTCATAGCCCAGAACTCTTTAGCGGGGATCATATTCTTGATCTTTGCGCTGCGGATGCTGCCTATAGACAGCATTCCATTGACGAGCTGGGCAGAGTTATCGCAGTGACACGAAACCTGAAACCATATTTTCCTGCCAGCCAGCGTCCACTGATTGTTGTAAATGTCGGTGGATTCAGTGCTGACCGCTTTATTGCTCCAGAAGAGAAAACAGAAAAATATGCTCTTTTACGTGACAGTCTGGCTCAGATTGATCAGACTGAAATCGAATTGATTCCGCAAACTATGCCACCTTTTCCGTGGCATTTTGGCGGCCAGCGCTGCCATAATCTTTTTGTGACAGCAGATGAGATACTGGCCTTTTATCGAGAAAATGGGTATAGAGTATGTTTGGATGTATCTCATTCCAAGCTGGCCTGTAATCATCGACGAGAATCCTTTCTTCAATTTATCGAACAAATTTCGCCTGTAACAGCCCATCTGCATATCGCAGATGCTCGCAGTGTAGATGGCGAGGGCTTGCAAATTGGTGACGGCGAGATTGATTTTAGGATGCTGATGCGAAAACTGGCAGAATTGATCCCAGATGTCTCCTTCATCCCAGAAGTATGGCAGGGGCATAAAAATAATGGACAGGGATTCTGGACCGCCTTGGAGCGTCTGGAAAGCTCTTTAGTGGAATAACAACGAATGGAACAACAGAAATACATTCTTGGCCTGAACTATATTGGCCATGATGCCAGCGCATCCCTGCTGCGTAACGGTGAGGTGCTTGCCTCAGTCATGGAGGAGCGTTTTTCTCGGCAAAAGCATGACCGTTCGTTTCCAATCCAAGCAATTCAGTATTGTCTCAAATATGCGAATATAACTCTGTCTGACCTTGAGGCAATCTGCTACTACATGGAGCCAGAGGAGCATTTTAATCAGCGGGTGATCCATCATTTAGGTCGATATTATCCGCGATCTGCACCGCTTTTTCCCGACATGCTCGCCCGTGCTTTGAAAGTAAATAATGTTGAATGGGAAATTCGAGAGCGATTGAATTATCTCGGTAAGATCTATTTTGCTGATCACCATAAATCACATATTGCCTCGGCTTTTTTCCTCTCTCCATATCAGGAAGCAGCCGTTATTTCTATTGATGGACTAGGGGAAATCACTTCAACTGCTATCGCCGATGTCTGTGGAACAGAAATTCAGATTCTGAAACGAATCAATTTCCCTCATTCATTGGGAATGCTCTACAATGCAGTCACCCATTATCTCGGCTTTAATGCAATCAGCGATGCCGGTAAGGTCATGGGCCTTACCTCCTATGGCGACCGCAGCATCTATCTTGAAAAGTTTCGCAAGCTGGTACATTTGTTAGATGACGGAGCGTATGAGTTAGACCTTGATTATTTTGAATTTCCCTTTCAGCGCGATCTGTGGGTGAGCAATAAGTTCATCGAATTATTTGGCCCAAAACGAGAAAAGAATCAGCCCTTGGAAAAACGGCATCAAGACATTGCTGCGGCTCTTCAAGCACGACTGGAGGAAGTCTATATCCATCTTGCTCAGTATGCCAAAAGAGCAACAAATCGAGATTACCTCTGTCTTTCCGGCGGAGTAACGCTGAACAGTGTTGCCAACGGCAAGCTGTTACAGGAAGAGCTGTTTAAAGATATTTTCGTTCCTCCGCCAACTGGCGATGATGGCACCCCAATCGGCAGTGCCCTGCTGTATAACTATGAGGTGCTAGGGAATAAGGAACGTTATCCTCTGCAAAACGGCTTTCTTGGTCCTTCTTATTCGGATGAAGAGATTGAAGCTGCCTTGCAACGCTTCAATCTTTCCTATTATAAATCTGATGATGTCTGCAAAGAAGCGGCAGCAATGCTTGCGGATGGCAAGATAGTCGGCTGGTTTCAAGGAAGAATGGAGGTTGGGCCAAGGGCACTTGGCAATAGAAGTATATTAGCAAATCCTGCTCTTAATCATATAAAAGACACTATTAATGCACGGGTTAAGTTTCGTGAGCCATTCCGTCCTTTTGCACCCAGTATTTTGGCTGAAGATGTTGGCGAATGGTTTGATTATGCTCACGAAGCACCGTATATGCTCTTTGTTTTCGATGTAAAAAAGGAGCAACAAAGTCGAGTTCCCGGCATAACCCATGTGGATGGCAGTGGTCGCCTCCAAAGCGTTGATGCTACCCGTAATCCAAAATATCACCGTCTCATTAGCGAGTTCAAAAAACTGACTGGTATTCCTATGGTCATTAACACCTCGTTCAATATCAAAGGTGAACCAATAGTCAACACCCCTACAGATGCGATTCGCTGTTTTCTTGGCAATGGCATGAACTGCTTGGTTTTGGGTGATTTTATTCTTACGAAGCAGGCAGGAAATTAACTGTTCTGTATTATTCTGCGAACTGCTGATAAGGTCTTATGGATACCACGCAAAACAACAGAGAAAAATTTGAAAAAGATACTCGGCAACTTTTTCATAAGCTCCACAGTGCCCAAGCAGATAGTACGTATATTTTTCAGCGCCTGACTTCACTACTGTCAACAGACTATCTGAATGTTCCTGAAGACTTTTTTCGTGGAAAAATATGCTTGGATGCAGGCTGCGGCTCTAATGCCAATGCCACCTATGCCATGCTCAAGATGGGAGCAAAGAAAGTATATGCCTTTGATCTTGATGAAAGTATCTATGAAACAGCTCCTAGGATGCTAAAAGAGTTTCCTAGCAGTCACTATGAATTGAGCACCGGCAATGTCCTCAATATATCTTTTGCGGACAACAGCTTTGACTTTGTCCATTGCGGTGGTGTACTCCATCATTCTGCTGATGTGTTCCAAGGATTACAAGAGCTTGGTCGAGTAACAAAGATAGGAGAAGTGCTCTATATTCACACCTACGGAGCAGGTGGACTTGTTCGTGAAATGACCTCTTTCTTTCGAGAAAAATATAGTCAAGATGAGAGCTTTAAAGGCATTGTCGACAACTTAACTGCGCAAAAACTTCAGCAAGGAATTCTGGAAATTTTTGCCAGTATGGAGAGGCATGGAGATTCTTTTGGAAAGAAGATTCCTGTCAATCTTGTTGATGAGCTTGTTGATGATGATTTAGTGCTCACTATTCAAGATCGTATTGCAGCTCCAGCATACCACGAGCATACTGAAGAACAATTACGCGCTTGCTTGGAAGAGGAGGGGTTCCACCAAATAGAGCGACTTACCCGTTATCCGTATTTAAAAAATATGCGACGTTTTCTCAGTCCGCTCTATTGTGAATATGACTCTGAGATAGCAAAGCTTTGTTATGGTAGTGGGTTAATTCAATTAAAAGCTATGAAAGGTTGATTGTTATAGAATAACCTTTCTGATATTGGACAGCTATTCTGAGTTATTCTATGAACAAGCCCTTATATTCAATTATCACTGTCTGTCTGAATAATGAGCAGGGGCTTGCAAATACCTCTCAATCTATTCAGACGCAAACATATAAGAATTTTGAATGGATTGTTATTGACGGGGCATCTCAAGATAACTCTCTTGCTATTGCTCAAAAAAATGCTGCCCTTACGCATCTCATCTCTGAGCCTGATGACGGTATTTATCATGCTATGAACAAAGGAATTGCTTTAGCACAGGGAGAATACTGCCTTTTCCTCAATTCAGGCGATTGGTTATATGATGATACTGTCTTGGCAGAAGCTGCAACGCAACTGAAAGGCGATTTAGTTGCAGGATGGCTGACAGTTATTTATCCAGAAAAATTTAATAAAACTCCAAAACTCAGACGGCTCGATCTTCAGGATGTGAGAAAAAAATTTCTCTATCATAGAACATTGCATCATCAGGCAACATTTATTAAAAGAGAACTTTTTGATAAACATGGAGGTTATGATCAGGGATACAAGATATATGGCGACTGGGATTTTTTTTTAAGAGTAATTAATAGAGGCGTAAGTTTAGAATTTATAAAAAAATGTATTGCAAACTATCCATTTGATGGAATCAGCTCTACGGAATTAGGAACAAAGCTGAGTAAAAAAGAAATAGAAAGTATTAGAAATAGGCATTTTTCTATGGCATATCGTGCGAAAAGAACTGTTATTGACTATTTCGAGAACAAATTAGGCACGAGAGGCTATTAGTTCTTTGTAATGCCAAGAGTAAGCGTTGTCATTCCATGTTACAATCATGGTCAATATATCGACAAAGCTGTCGATTCTATACTTGCGCAAACATTTAAAGATGTTGAAATAATCATAGTAAACGATGGTTCAACAGATCCTTTTACTGTAGATACATTAAAAAAAATTGATAAACCAAAAACAAGCGTTTTACACACAGTCAATCAAGGCCCTTCCGCAGCACGAAATTTTGGAATCAGCCAAGCCGAAGGGGAATACATTCTTGTTTTAGATGCCGATGATTACTATCACCCTATTTTTTTAGAAAAAGGAATCAGGATTCTTGAGCAACAAGAGCATGTTGGTGTGGTAGCTTGCGGCATTCAACATTTCGGGCTTGATTCAGGAAGGAAAATGCCAAAAGGAGGAGACGTGTGTACATTCCTTTCTCCTTCTGGATTAACAGGTAGTGCCTTGATGCGTAAAGTATGCTGGGAGCAGACCGACGGTTATGATGAAAGCATGAAGACATCAGGCTATGAAGATTGGAATTTTTGGCTTGATGTAACTAAAAGAGGTTGGATAGTTCATATTATTAAAGAATATCTATTTTTCTACAATTGGCAGGACGATTCAAGAAGGACAAAGTTAAATAGTCAGCGGGAAGCATCTCTTGGTCATGTTATCAGAAATCATCAAGATGTATTTGGTAAATATCTCGATCTGGTTGTATTGAAGAAAGACAAAGAAGTACTGTCGATGAAAGAACAACGTAATGCTTTAGCAGCATCTTTAGAATACAGGTTAGGATATTATTTTCTTTTGCCCTTACGATACTTGCAGAGAATTTTTCTGAAAAAAAAGACTGAATCAGTCAATGGTAATGTCTGATCCAGACCAATCAAAACGTCTTTCTAGGCCAAAGATCCTTTTCCTCAGATCATCCACTCAAGCTACATTTGCTGCATTTATTACTGGAGGTTTACATTACGCCAGTTTTGATTTTATGCAGTACCCTCCTATCCCAGACAATAGACTGGATAAGCTGAATAAGCTCTATGACCAAGCCGAAGCGCGAGAGCATCTGCAACGGAATCTTATTGCAACAAAAAAGGAACTTAAAAAAAAGATAGACCAGCATTTTTTTGATATTATTCTACTGCTTGATTACAATGCCAGTTTGTTTAGTTATATGCAGATGAACCGACTGAAAAAAATACGGAACCTATTTGGACAAGTAAAGTTTTTTTTCAGAAAAAATACATCAGAGATTCTCGAAGAACTTAATTATATACAAGGAATACCATTCACACCTTCCGCACTCTCTAACAAGATTCCACTTGCTGTAATTGATTTAGATGACTGGATATGCCTGCCACCTTCTGGTCAAGAATTACTGCAAGTCTGTTCGTCTTACTATAAACGTGAACTGCCATTTAATCGGTTTTTTCTTTACTATCAGGAACGTCCTGCACCTTGGCGGCTTTGGCGTGAAAAACTATCTCCTATATGCGAAAAAGTTATAAATATTCCTTTAGGAATAGAAAATAAGAAATATTATTCACTCAAAAAAATACGGAGTGATAAACAGAATATCGATATATTTTACTGTGGGGCAGCAACTAGCACTGTCAGAATAAAATTTTTAGAATATTTACACGAGTTAACTCAAGCAACAGACTGGAATATTGTCATAGCTGACTCACTTCCTTTTGTAGAATATTGCAAAACTATTGCTCGAAGTAAAATTACTCTTTCTATCTCTGGCGGTGGCTGGGACTGTTTTCGGCATTATGAAGCTGTTGCATTAGGTTCTATTCCTTTAATGGACAAACCAAATGTAGACACTTTTTGGTGGAACAAGGCTCCAGAAGAATTATTTTTCGCCAGTACATTTAAAGATTTTCGTCTGAAAATCGATCAATTATTGACAGATGCAACTTTACGAAAGAGATGTTTCAGTCAAGTAGAGAGTATTGTTGAATCATATATGCTGCATTCAAAAATTGTGCAATATATTGTGTATTCATCACTTAATAAACAAAGTGTAGTTTCCTGATTTCGTATGTTTGGTTATTACCGATTTTTCCTTGCTGTATTTGTACTCATGTCACATTTAAACTTCAGTCTTCAAGGATTTAATATCGGAGTGGCATCGGTTGTTTCTTTTTATATGCTGGCAGGTTATGTGGTATGTACCCTACTGACTAATGTCTTTACGCCGGATAAGACTGTATACGCGCGATTTTATTGTGAACGAATCCTTAGAATATACCCTCAATATTTTTTTATTGCGTTATTAACAGGATTATTTGTTCTTCTGTCAGAAGAGTTGACGTATCGAGGAGGAATCGCTCTTCTTTTAAAAAATATCCTGATTGTGCCAACTAATTATTTTATGTTTAATGACGTGTCTTTTTTTCAGGAAAAAGAATATGCTATTGTGCCAATATCTTGGTCTCTTGGTTTAGAATTGCAAGCATATATTATCTTGCCATTTATTGTTTTCTACAAAAAAATACGGGCAATAAGCTCTATTCTTTCATTATTTATATTTATTTTAGCCTGTTTCGGTTGGCTTCATACAGATTATTATGGATATAGGCTTTTGCCTGGTGTTTTGTTTATATTTAACACAGGAGTTATCTTAGCAATTAGAGCCAATAATCCTGACCAGCTCTCTACATTCGACAAGTACTTTCCGCAATTCGTATATGGATTAGTAATATTTCTTGCTATTGCCTTGGGTGTTTTGAACAGAGTTCATATTCCGCATTCAATTCAAGTGATTGTTGGAATTCTTATTTCGATACCAGTTATTAATTACCTATCCTCTTTTAAGAAAAATCTCATTTCTAATCGATTTATGGGAGATATATCTTATGGAATATTTTTGTCGCATTATCTTGCTATTTGGATAGTCAAATTTACACTTGAAATTGATCGATCAGTAAATCCTTATATATTTGCAGCCCTTGTCTTTACAATATCTTTTCTTATCTCTATTGCTGGGGTAAGCGGTGTAGAGAGATTATTTACAAACTTACGCTATAGTTTGGCTGGAAAAAATAGACAAAATTAAGTTATGCGCAATAATTTATTGAAAAATTTTAATTCTATTGATATTTGCGCCATGAGGCCAAATGGCTTTCATAACAAAAAACTTTGCTCTGTACAACAATGCTGTACTAAAGTTGACCAAGGGAGCGGCTGGCAGCCAGTTATAGCATGTCCGATCTGCGGTTCTGGTCAACAGAAACCACTGATGCAAAAATGCGGTATTGATATAGTACAATGCCAAGAATGCAGTTTAGGCTATGCCGCAAAAGTACCGAAAAATACAAATGATGTTTACGCAGATCAGCAATATCTCGGTCAGGCAAAACGAGATTACGAGCACAATATCAGCTACCGAATGGAGCGTTTTGCCAAAGAACGAGTTAATATTCTGCGGAAATGGTCAGATAAAGAACCAAAGGACTGTGCTTTATTGGATATAGGTTGTGGAACTGGTTGGTTTCTCGACTATTGCCGCCAGCAGGGATATACTATTTTCGGCCAAGAGCTAGGAAAGACATTAGCAGAATATACAGCGCAACGTCTGGGTATTCCAATTTGGTCGTGCCCGGTTGCAGAAATTGATCAAAAACGATTGTTTAATATCATTACCTTATTTGATGTTCTGGAACATACTGCTGATCCAGTAGCAATGCTGGCCCAAGTGAAGCGACTATTGCTACCCAATGGAATTGCTTTGCTTTATGTCCCTAATTTATATTCTCTTGGATCGACAATTCTACAGGAAGAATCTGCTCTTGTTGCTCCAGCAGAGCATCTGCTCTATTTCACCAAACAATCTATGCAGCATTTGTTGAAAAAAGTCGGCTTTGAGCTACTGCATATCGAAACCAGAGGTATGGATATTCCTGACTTAATCGCCTATTATCGCGACAAACAACAAAACAAAGAAGTAACAGCTTTTTTGCTTGAACATGGTGATCTTTTTCAGGCCGTAATAGATGAAGCAGGCCGAGCGAATCATATGCGAATCGTGCTGCGCAATTCATTGCAATAGTTATGAAAAAGAAACCGCTTCTCATCATTCCTATAGAAACCAAGGTGCGGGAATTTGATGCCAAGTTGCTCTTAGCTATCGTTGCCCTACAACGGGGATTTGATGTGGTGCTTGGTGCATTATGGGAGCTGAAATTTCTCACAGAGCTTCTTGATCGGGGAATATTTTTAGATAAGAGCATTGCCAAGACAAAGGAAAAATGGTTCAGCCGCTGTCAACAGCAGGGACACCGTATTGCAGCTTTGGACGAGGAGGGGCTTGTTTATTTTGATGCTGAGACCTATCGTCAGCTCCGTATTTATCCTCCATCGTTAGAATCAGCAGACGTGTTTTTTGCTTGGGGCAAAGATCAGGCCGAAGTGACGAGTCCTGCAGTTGGCACACTAGCAAAACGGATCAAGCTGGTCGGTAATCCACGCTTTGACCTGCTCCGCCCGGAATTGCGCAAGGTTTATGACAGGGATGTTGCTGCACTATATAAAGAATATGGTCGCATCATTCTAATCAACACCAGTTTTTCCTTTGCCAATAGTGCTAATGATGCAAATGCGTTACTGAAAACTTTTGCCCAATATCCTATTGAAGAACAACGGCCCGGCTTTTTTGCAGGCTGGACAGAAGCCCAGCATAAGGTGCTGCGATCATTTCAAGAGATTTTGCCTCAAGTACGGGAACGCTTTCCAGAACACACGATCATTATTCGACCCCACCCTTCGGAGGGTTTGCAACTATGGCAGGAGCTTGCGTTTTCCTTACATAATACTGTAGTGATCCGCGAAGGTAACGTTGTGCCTTGGTTGTTAGCTGCTGATGTTCTTGTCCATTGGAACTGTACCACTGCTATTGAAGCACTGTTGCTTGGCAAACCAGCCATTGCCTATCGTAAGGAGCAGCCTGACCTTTACGAGCAGCCATTGCCCAACGCATGTAGCTTTCACGCAACTAATCCAGACGAGTTGCTGGATATGCTTGATCGAGCTATTCAAGGTAATCTTACTGCTTCTCCTGAAGAACTTGTCAGACAACAGAAAATACTGGAACAGCACATTGCATCTTTGCAAGGTAGTCTAGCTTCGGAAAAAATGGTTGATGAGTTATTGCAGCTCAGTCAGACTTTTGTTCGCCAACGAGACATATCGCAACGCACTGTTCAAGCGATGAAACGCCTTTGGCGCAGCATATTGGATCGAGTTGATGCCAGCAGACAGAACCGAGATCAATATATTGCCGGAAAATTTCCTGATACTACAGTGGCTGAGGTGCAGAAACGTACCCAAATTTTGGCAGAGTGCTTAGGCTATACTGAAAAAATTATGGTGCGGGAAGAAGGCCAGAATTGTTTTTCTCTGTCTGTGGTATAGTACGCTTCAATGTCTGATCAGCAAATAGTATTTCTTACTTATCTGAATCGGTCGGGATCAACCTATCTTGCGAACAAATTGAGTGGCTACGAGACCGTAAAGGTGGGCATCGAGGCCCGTTTTGTTGATGGCTGGATCAGACCCGGTTTTTCTATCCGTACTGAGGACGAGCTGCAATCATATCTTGATACGCTGTATCAGGATGCAAAATTTCAGGCATGGCAGATCAATCGGGATGAACTGGTTAAGCATCTAGCCTCGCTTCCTTTGCCACTTTGTTTCAGCGATGTGTTGCGAGCTGCTTTATCCTTGTATCAAGGGCACTCACCGGAAAAACGTATAGTGGTGCATAAGTGCGGTGAGTATTATCGCTGCGTAAAAACGATTCGTCAAGAATTGCCAAGTGCAAAATTTATCTTTGTCAACCGCGATCCCCGTGCGGTGTTTAGCTCGCAGAGACGGAGCTTAGACAGCCAGACCGGTCAGCCGATGCAGAAAAATATTCTCCATTTTCTCTTTAGCTATCTTGATACCTTGCAGCGGCTTGAAAGTTTGCAGAATGATCCTAACTTTCTCGTCATTCAATATGAAAATCTTATTGAGCATGAAACAGAGGTGATGGCTGGTATTGAGCAGTTTTTTGGGATTTCTTCCCAGAAGGAAAACGTAGATCAGCCGGGCTACTTTTCTTCAATTCCTTCTGCGCAACAACATCTTCACACCCATGTACAGGACGGAAGGCCACGCCCAGATAGAGTCACAGGATGGCAACAGGAGCTATCTGTCTCTCATCTTTTGTTCCTGCAAACAGTGCTGAAACGTTATCTGCTGGCTAAAGGATTTCCTTTGTATCATCCTAAAAAAACAGGATTGCTTACAATGAGTCATTTTGCGGTTCTTCTTTGCTTGTATTTGTACGAGTCTAGCAAACGGAAGCTCTTTCATGTAGCGCATAAATATTGATAAGTTGTGAATATTTTTTTGCAAAAATACTATGCACTAACTGCTCCCTTGCGGCCCTTGCCGAATTTCCTCGTCATTGGTGCGCAAAAATCAGGGACCACCTCTCTATTTCACTACATCTGCCAGCATCCGCAAGTTTTTACAAATAATTATAAAGAAATTCATTTTTTTGATCTTCACTACCAATTAGGAGCAAACTGGTATCGCTCTCATTTCCCGCTAGGTGGTCGATTACTACCACGTCGCTACATTGGCGAGGCAACGCCTTATTATTTTTGTCATCCTCACGCACCACGCCGTATTGCTGCTTTATTGCCAACAGTAAAACTTATTGTCATTTTGCGGAATCCGGTGGAACGGGCTATTTCTCATTATTTCCATGAGAAAAAAAAAGGACGAGAACAGCTATCGCTTTTAGAAGCTCTCCAGCAAGAAGAGGAGCGTTGCACAGGAGAATGGCAAAAAATGCTGAATGAGCCTTCGTATCTGAGCCAGACACATCAGTCTTTTTCGTATAAACAACGCGGAATATATATTGAACAGCTTCAAAGATATTGGGATTTCTTTTCCAAGCAGCAGATGCTTATCTTAGAAAGCAGTCGCCTCTTTACTGAACCGCTGGCTGTTTTGAAACAGGTGTTTGATTTTTTAGAAATTGACTCTAGTATCGTTATTCAAGATGTTGCAGTAAAAAACGCTAATCCAAGTAAAAATGCAGCTCCTCCTGAAGTTTATGCGTATTTAGAGCAATTTTTTGCTCCACACAATGAGATGCTACAGAATGCTCTTGGCCAAGATTTCGGCTGGTAACTATGCGAATTTGCATGTTGACATACTATTACTGGCCAGCTCCTGCCGGAGGAAGTGAAAATCAGTGTAGAAGACTTGCAGCGGCCTTGGCAGCACGCGGTCATCAGTGCTTGGTTCTAACCTGTCGCTGCCGTATCGAAGATGCCTCTCAGCAGCAGGAAGAAAATGGAGTGAAGATTGTCAGAATCTTTTCCTTAGAGCTGTTGCTTCAGCTTATTCAAAGTAGAAAAAACAAAAAAGAGCAAAACAATACGCATTGCAACGACACGGTTACAGTTCAGCAAGGCATCTTTTCAAAAAAGAAAATTGCAAAAAATATCAATTTCTGTATTAGACTTTGTAATATCACCGTTTTTTCTCTTGGAGTTTTATTTTTTCTCGTAAAAAATAAAAAATCGTTTGATATTCTGCATGTCCATACTGCGGATTGGATTGCTGGTTTAGCTGCCTTTGCTGGAAAAATCTTTAAACTACCAGTGCTTTGCAAAGGAGCGGACATGCCTGTTTTTCCGCCTCTTTATGCGGTTCCTTTGGCCGCTGGCTGTGATAAGTGGCGTAAGAAACCACACTTTATTGCTCTGACCCTTGCCATGAAAGATAATCTCATGCGGAATGATGTCCCTGAAAGCAAGATCACGGTTATTCCCAATGGGGTAGATATTCCTGCGCAAACTTCTGCTGTAGAAAAAAACAAGCTTTTCCTCTATATCGGTAATTTCAGCCAAACCGCTGCCCATAAAGCCTTTGATATACTGCTAGAAGCATGGGCTGAGTTTCATTATCAGCGACCAAGTTCACGGCTGCTACTTCTCGGCGGGGGCGATGCAACGGCGTGGCAGCAATTGGCTCGGCAACTAGGTTGTGCAGATTCTATTGAGTTTGCCGGATATCAAACATACTTGTCGCCTTTCTTTGAAAAAAGCTGCTGCCTGCTCCTTCCTTCACGCAAGGAGGGCATTTCTAATGCGTTATTAGAGGCCCAGAGTTGGGGTGTTCCAGCAATTGTTTCTGATATTCCAGGAAACCGAGCTGTAGTGGAGCATAGAAAGAATGGGCTGATTGTCCCTGTGGGTGACAGCAAGGCTCTTGCAGAAGCCATATTGCATCTACATGATTCCCCTTTGCTACGTCAAGAATATGGAAAAGCAGCCCGAAAAAGGATAGAGGCAATTTTCGCCTTGGACAAAGTGGCTGATCAAACTGTCGCGCTTTATCAGCAGATTGCGGCATAACACTCTTTTTTGTCTGGAGATTCCCATGCAAAATCTATGGAATGAAACTGAGGCCGCAGCCTGCACAGATGATCTTGAACTACGAGTTTATTCGTCTCGCTTACTAGGTTGCAATCCCGCCTTGGTTCTGCATGGCGGCGGCAATACTTCTGTAAAAATTGTTGAGAAAAATTTGCTTGGCGAAGACGAGGAAATTCTCTACATCAAAGGCAGTGGTTGGGATCTAGCAACCATTAAGCCCGAAGGTTTTGCCCCAGTACGCCTGCGCCCTATACGCTGTCTGTCAAAGCTAAAGCAGCTCTCTGACCCGCAAATGGTCAATGGTCTAGCAACCCAACTTACCCGATCTGCTGCGCCTGCTCCCTCGGTAGAAACGATTCTTCATGCGGTTCTCCCTTTTCGCTATGTTGATCATACTCATGCCGATGCTGTGGTGACAATTTGCAATACACCGGGTGGACAGCAGCGTATTGAAGAGTTATACGGCGATTTGGTGGTGATTGTCCCTTACGTGATGCCTGGTTTTGATCTGGCTCGTGAAGCAACGCGAATTTTTACTGAGCAAGCTACGCCAAACACCATTGGCATGATTCTAATGAATCATGGTGTATTTTCTTTTGCTGACACAGCGCAAGAATCTTACGAGCGCATGATTCGCTTGGTAGATATAGCAGAAACGTATCTCCGCAAGCACGATGCTTGGGAACTTGATAAGCATACAGCGCAGGACTTACGCTTCAGCAATCGCTGCGAAATTGCTAAATTGCGGCAGGCGGTATCAGCCAAGACTGGCAAAGCAATGATATTCCATGTTACTGGCCTCCAAGTAGGTTTAGCATTTGCCCGCAGAGCTGATGTCAGGCAACTTGCCTGTGGCCCGGCGACCCCTGATCATGTCATTCGGACCAAAGCTCTGCCCTTGATAGGACGAGATACGGAGCAGTACGAGCAGGAGTATCGCCGCTATTTTGAAAGCCATGAGCCAGAAGCCCTAGAGCGTAAGACCATGCTTGATCCTGCGCCACGGGTTATTTTAGATCCTGACTTGGGTTTATGCTGCGCGGGGAGTTCAGTAGCAGAAGTGGGCATTGTCGCTGATATTTATGAGCACACGCTGGACTGCATCCTTCGCGCGGAGCGACTCGGCGGCTGGCAACCTTTACCGTCCAGTGCTCTCTTTGCAGTAGAATATTGGGATTTGGAACAGGCTAAACTAAAAAAGGGTGGCAAACCATCCATGTTCAGCGGTGAAATTGTTCTAATTACGGGTGCTGCTTCGGGTATTGGTAAGGCCTGTGTAGATTCCTATTTACAACGGGGCGCGGCAGTTGTTGGGCTGGATATTGACGTTCGAGTTACTGAAGTCTCTGCTTCACCCGCCTACCTTGGCCTTTGCTGCGACATCACAGATGAAGCCAAAATTACAGCCGTTTTAGATCAGGCTGTATTGCGCTTTGGCGGCATCGACATGTTGGTGCTGAACGCAGGCATTTTCCCAGCTAGTAAGACAGTGGCAGAGCTATCCAGTGAGCTGTGGCGGCAGGTGATGGCCGTAAATCTTGATGCTAATCTGAGTCTGCTGCGCGAGACGTACCCGTTGCTTAAGGCTGCGCCCAGCAAAGGTCGAGTCGTGATAATTGGCTCAAAAAATGTACCTGCACCTGGCCCTGGGGCAGCAGCATATTCTGCGTCTAAAGCAGCTCTAACGCAACTCATGCGGGTGACAGCCTTGGAATGGGGAAAAGATAGTATTCGCATCAATGCCTTGCACCCAAACGCGGTCTTTGATACAGGTATTTGGACAGAAGAAATACTACAGGCGCGGGCGGCTCATTATGGCCTGACTGTGCAAGAGTACAAGACTAATAATTTGCTAGGTATTGAGGTCTCTAGTCATCATATAGCAGAACTTGCAGCAGAACTTTGTGGGCCACTTTTCGCCTGTACGACTGCTGCCCAAGTTTCTGTAGATGGTGGTAATGATAGAGTAATTTGAGAGTGCCATGATGCAGGAAAAAATTGATTTTCTAAGCTTTTGAAAAATCGCTTGCTTTTCTTATTGACCTTCCTTATCATGCTTTTGGCTGATGAAATCAAGTTACGAGTAAAAGTTGTCTCTCGTTTAAGTGGTTGAGAAACACAAAGTCCATATTTTTTTGATATTTCTTATTAAAATATTTTTTTAACAAAGTGCAATTTTTTGTATTGCCCTCTTAAAACAGAAATGCTATAGTAAGAAAGATTCAAAAAAAGTTGTTTCTTGGCAGTTGTTAGTAGAGACTTTTTTACAAAAAAATAGCAGGTTCAATCGTTGATTGGTAGCTTGCGTAAGATTTTTGTTGCAACAAGAAAAACAGATGAAAGGAGGCAGGTGATGAAGAAGGATAAGGTAGCTCTCGGAGCGGCGGCTTTTCTGATATTAGTCGGCGGCGCAGCTCAGGCGGCTAATCTTGATTTTGGTGGTGGCTATGATCCAGCTCAAGATGCTATGCAAGAGCAAGGACAAGCTGTTTATCAACCAGCAGATTCAGAGTCAGAAGTTGTAGTAACATCAGGGCCAGAGGTTCAGCAGGTTGTTGGGCCAAATCAGATGTTGTCTGGTGAAGTACCTAGCGTTCCTGCTAATGCTCGTCCAGGTGAATGCTATTCTCGTTGTATCGCTCCAGCTAGGTACAAAACAGTAACTGAAAGAGTACTGGTTCGGCCGGCGACAGAGAAGATTATTACCATTCCTGGAAAGTACAGATGGGTTGAGAAGCAAGTTGTCGCTAAAGAAGCTTCTGAAAGAATCGAGACCCGTCCACCACGCTTTGAAGACCGGACTGTACGCATTATAGTCAAGCCTGCCTCTGTACGTTTAAGAGTAATTCCAGCACGTTACGAGACTCGACAAGATCAGGTAGTGATTAAACCTGCTTCGACAAGAACTATAACTACTCCGCCGGTCTTTAGAACTGTAAAGCAGCGAATTCTGGTACAGGCAGCCTCGAACAAATGGATCAGAACAGCAGTTCCTTGTACTCTTGATGATGTAAAGCTTGGCCTGACAGACTGCGAGACCCTCTGTTTGGTTGAGACTCCAGCAATGTACAAGACTGTAATTAAAAAGATTTTAGTTACACCTCCGGTAACAAAAACTGTTACCATTCCAGCTGAGTTTGAGACTATTACTAGAACAGTTGTGGTTTCGCCAGCAAGAACTGTGCAAGAGCCTGTTCCTGCTGAGTATAAAACCATCACCAAAACAGTTATGGTTGAGCCGGCTAAGACAAGAAGAATCCCGATTCCTGCTGAGTACAAAACCATCAGGGTTAAGCAGGTTGTGCAAGAGCCGAGCGAACGTCGTGTTCCAGTTCCAGCTAGGTATGAGAATGTAACCAAGCGGGTTAAGATCAGCGACAGCAAGATCGTTTGGCGAGCAGTTCTTTGTGAAGATCAGATCAAAGACACCAAAATTCTGAGTGTTCAGAAAGCACTGTCTCAGGAAGGTTTTGATCCTGGTACGATTGATGGTAACTACAGCGAGCAGACCCAGCAGGCTCTGCGGGCTTACCAGCGGTCAAAAGGTCTGCCAGAAGGTGGCGGTATGACCATTGAGACCCTTCAGTCCATGGGTATTTACGAGTAAATCTGCGGACCATTTATCCGTTTGATTCTGACAGCCGGAGCATTTTTATGTTCCGGCTGTTTTTTTATTCTCCGCTGTAAAGAGTCTTCCTTCTCATTCCTTAGCTTGCATTTAGCTGTTTCTCCGTCTATCTTCCTCTCTGTTATACGTATAGCAAACCTTTACTGTGTAAAAGGCAGTCTGATCTTTGCTTCCGTTTTGCTCGCACTCCGTTTATAATTTTTCCCAGACGGCTGTCCGTTAGCCTCTTTCCTTAGATAGAGAAGCTGTAAAAAATTGGATGATCGGGGTTCAATATGAAGCAGGGTACCATTGTCCGGCAGGTGATTTTTATTCTGCTTGGAACAGTTTTGGCAATAGCAGCTATTAGTGGCAACATAATAGCTGGACAGGAAAAAATAATTTTTCTTCCGTTCAAAGTGAGTACGGAGCAGCCAAAAGAGCATCTCCGTGCTGGGCTAACCAGCATTTTGGCGAGCCGCCTGAGCGAGCGTAGTGGACAGGAAACAGTATATGGAGCTGATAAAACTGGTCAACTCGAAGCTATGCTTCAAAGTGGACAGCCACAGGAAGCAAAAAAAATCCTGAAAAAGATGCAGGGGAGCCAGCTTGTGCTCGGCAGCTTAGAGCAACAAGGGAGCAGCTATACCCTTTTTATTCAGGTGCTCGGTGCAAGTAAGGCAGGAGCGACTTCTTTTACCCGCACCGTTGACTCCTTAGACAAAGTTATTCCTGTCTTAGACGATCTTGCAACGGAAATAGCAAATACAATCTTCCATGTAAAGACAGAGGCAGCACAAGTCCCAAGCGCAAGTCAAGATAGCATGGTCGGCTTTCAGACTGCCCATCCAGATAAAATGTGGCGAAAGGAAATCCAAGCTGCGGTACCCAGCTCACCTAGCTCTTTGGGAGAAGTGGGCGCATTTCGAGTACTCTCTGCAAGGAACAGTAGTGAATTGTCCAATTCTTTTCAAGCAATGGACGCAGGCGATGTGGACGGCGATGGAAAGGAAGAGTTTGTTCTCCTAGAGCATGGTCGGCTTCTCTTGCTCCGTGCTGGTAACGATGATCGTTTCCGTCCTCTTGCTGAATACCAACTCCCCGGCTATCTTGGTCTGCATGCAGTTTATCTTGCCGATTTAGATAACAATGGTCGACAAGAAATATATATATCTGCGAGCAGTGGCGACAGTCCCTCCTCCTTAATACTGGAATGGGATGGAACGCAATTTCGCTTGTTGAACTGGCAGGTACCGTATTATCTCCGTCCAGATAAAGATGCGACCGGAAAATCGGTATTGCTTGGTCAGGCTAACGGTGCCATATATCGACTGACTCGTAGTCGGGATGGCAAACTAAATCCGGCGGAGCAAGTTACTGTTCCGGCTGGTCTTGGTTTGTATGATTTTATCCGAGTTGATTTGAACAAGGATGGTCGGCTCGACTTTGTTGGCCTGACAGAAGACAATAAACTACTGGTCTTGGATCAGACAGGTAGAACCATCTGGAAGAGTGAGAATATTTACGGAGCCAGTCGTGATGCTCTTGGCACCGTAGCCAGTAGGCGACGGGCTGATCTTGATCAACCTTATGCTGACCGGCAGAGGAACTATCTGCACACCCGTATTATTGCTCAAGATCTCACTAGCGACGGCAAACCAGAAATTATCATTAGCAAAAATCAGGTTACTCATGTTAGATTTTTCAAATACCTTCGTTACTTTGAAGGAGCATCAATCGTTGCTCTAAGCTGGGATGGTAGCCGGATGAATCGACTCTGGGAAACAGCACAAACACCCGGTTACATTGTTGATTGCCAAGTTCGTAAAAAATTAGCGCAACCGGGTCGCTTTAGCCTCTTCTGGGTAGAGAGTGATGATACTGGAAATCCTATGTATTTCTGGACCAGAGAACGATCAACTGTTCATTTTCAAGAAATCGGTTTGAACAGGACAAAGAAGGAGAAGCGGCAATGAATGGAGCAGAACTCTTAGTGCGCTGCTTAGAAAACGAGGGAGTTACCTGCATTTTTGGCATTCCTGGCGAGGAAAACTTAGCCTTCTTAGAGGCATTGCGCACTTCTAAAATCCGACTTATCCTGACCCGGCATGAGCAGGCTGCTGGCTTTATGGCTGCTACCTACGGCCGCTTAACTGGTAAGCCGGGGGTCTGCCTTGCTACCTTGGGACCAGGAGCAACAAACTTTGTCACCAGTACAGCCTATGCCTTTCTTGGTGGTATGCCCTGTCTCTTTATTACTGGGCAAAAGCCGATCAAAACGTCGAAGCAAGGCCGCTTTCAGATCATCAATGTAGTTTCGATGATGGCTCCGATCACCAAAATGACACGGCAGATAGTCAGCGCAGACTCCATTGCGGCCCTAACTCGTGAGGCGTTTCGTACAGCAGTGCAGGAAAAGGCTGGCCCTGTACATTTGGAGTTACCGGAGGACATCGCTGCCGAGCAGGTTTCAGAAGCTGCTCAACCCTTTCCAGTCTCAGACATTCCTGCCTCGCTCGCTTCGGAAGAAGCACTGCGCCAAGTCGCTGCCATTATTAGTCAAGCAAAGAATCCTCTTTTGCTGATTGCTTCGGTTGCTAACCGTCATCAAACAGGAGCTGCTTTAGGTAAGTTTATTGAACGAACAGGCATTCACTTCTTTTCCACTCAAATGGGCAAAGGCGCGGCAGATGAATTCCATCCCCGTTGTCTTGGCACAGCAGCCTTATCAGACCATGACTACCTGCACTGTGCCATTGCCAAGGCAGACGTGATTATCAATATTGGTCATGATGTGGTGGAAAAGCCGCCTTTTTTTATGCGGCGGGATGGCGTACAAGTTATTCATATTAGCTATTTCAGTGCAGTTTTTGACGAAGTTTACTTTCCCCAACATGAGGTTATTGGTGATATTGCTGATTCCGTTGAACGGTTAGCCGAGTTAATTACACCTGATTCGCTGGCCGGAGGTGGCTATTTCAGCCTGCTGAAAAAAGAAATCGACAAAAATGTCTATCAGCGGAACCTACCTTTAGCCTTTCCCTACACCCCGCAACAGTTGACCAAAGTGCTGCGCGAGCTGCTGGGTAAAGATAGCATCCTCTCCTTAGACAATGGGATGTACAAGATTTGGTTTGCCCGGAACTACCGCTCTACAGATTCCCGTTCTTTGCTGCTGGATAATGCCCTAGCAACGATGGGCGCAGGTCTGCCTGTCGCTATTGCTGCAAAAATGCTTTTCCCAGAACGGAAAGTAGTGGCAATTTGTGGTGATGGTGGTTTTATGATGAATTCACAGGAATTGGAAACCGCCATTCGCCTTAACCTTGATCTGACGATCTTGCTTCTCCGCGACAATGGCCTTGGTATGATCAAGTGGAAACAGGCAGGCATGGGCTTGCCAGATTTTGGCTTAGATTTTGGTAATCCAGATTTTGTCAAATATGCGGAGAGCTATGGGGCGCATGGCTGGCGGGTTTCGGCAAAACATCAGCTCGCCGAGATACTGCCTCATTGTCTGAGCAGTACAGGTGTGCATCTGATCGAGCTGCCAGTTGACTATGCAGAAAATGAGTCTGTGCTGATTGAAGAGCTGCGCCGTAAAACCTGTTTGATCGGCTAATGCCTGTTTTTCGCCTGAGCAAAGAGATTGTCTTTCCAGCTACAGACTTGGCCGAACCAGATGGTTTACTGGCTGTGGGCGGCGATCTTTCCCCTGCTCGCTTGCTTTGTGCTTATGAGCAAGGAATTTTTCCTTGGTATTCTGGCAAGGAGCCAATTCTTTGGTGGTCACCTGTGCCGCGTCTGGTTCTGCTGCCAGAGGAATTTCATTTGCCTAAGCGGTTGGCCCGCACTATTCGCCAACAGGTCTTTGAGGTGACTGCGGACACAGCCTTTGCCGAGGTAATTGGTGCTTGTGCAGCAATGCGACAGGAAAGCGGCACGTGGATAACCTCAGAAATGCAGGCCGCCTATATCCGTTTACATGAGCTGGGTTTTGCTCATTCTATTGAATGTCGAAGAGATGGTCTACTGGTTGGTGGCTTGTATGGAATCTGTCTTGATCGTTTTTTCTTTGGTGAGTCGATGTTCAGTCGCCAAAGCAATGCCTCAAAAGTGGCTTTGGTTGCTTTAGTCAAACATGCCCAACAGACAGGCATTCAAGCTATAGATTGCCAGATGACCACGTCTCATCTTCTCCGTTTTGGTAGCCGGGAACTGGATAGACAGGAGTTTCAGACGCTCTTGGATCAGTATATTCAGCGTATCCAACCCCAAGCAAAATGGCTACTATCAGGGCTGAAAGAGGTCTGAAATCATTTTTTTTTACAAAAAAGCCATTGTAACGGCTGCTGTTTTCTGATAATTTCTTTTTTGGTTTCGTCTGATGCGGTGATGATTTCTCGCGGACGGCACCACAACTGACAAATAATACATCTCAGTTTAAATAATGTTCCTTTCATCTGCTACTGTTCTGCGTGGCCGAAGTCTGTTGCTTTTGGGGCTGGCCGCTCCGCTGCTTCTAAGTGGCTGCTTACCTTCTACCGGTATTGAAGGCCAGCTTCATCCTGATAAATCTGGCCCTGCGGCTGAGGCGCAAACACTGTCCACTGCGCCACAGGAGCCGAGCTTCAGCCCAGAAGAGCAGGCTGCATACGAAAAACAGGTGATAGAGCCTGCCTTGGCTACCATTAATGGGCGTATTACTTCGTATGGACAAAAACTTGCAGATTGGCAAAAAATAGGCAATAGTCAAGATACCTTGCGACTTAGTTCCAACGAAATTGAGCAGATCATTACTTGTCGTAATACAGTTGCTGATCTACAAGAGGCTTATAAAGGACTGCAAGAAAAGTTGCTGCAAGAAAAATCTATGGAGGCTTCCAGAGCACTGCTTTTCAAATCGTTACAAGAGTTTAAAGGGAAAGATATTGCCTATCTGGAAGGAGCCTGTCCACAACTTTTTGAAAAATTAAGCACTCCTAGCAGCCAAAACATTACTCCAAATACTCAGCAAGAAGAAACAGCCTCTCAGCTTCCGGCAGCTTATGATACGAGCAAAACCGTAAGCAATAATGCAGGGCAAGATGACAGTGGCAGTCGTTACAAGCATGGTCTCGCGTTGTTACAAGCAGGCCAAAAAGAGGAGGCCAAACGTCTTTTAAGTAATCTCCTTGCCGAGGTTCGCCAGCAAGAAAATCAGCAGATGGAGATTAAAATACTGGCAATGCTTGCTGATCTCGACTTTGCCCTGCGTGATTTTTCTGCTGCGCGGGTGAAATATGAGGAACTACGGCGGATAGATAGTTCATCGGATCGGTACAGCAGACAATTGGCAGCCTTAGCTACTTCTGTTACTCGTCGGGACGAGCTAGAAGCCTATGCGGATCTTTTGCTCGGCTGCCTGTCCTACAATCCTGAGAGGGATGGCTTTACAATTGTCCAGCAGGCAACTGAATTTATTCGCCTGCATCAAGATTCTCTCTTGCTGAAGGATGCAGAACGTCTCTCACAGCAGGTTGGAAAAAAGGCGGAGCAGTGGTTTGAGGATTTACTGGATGAGGCGGATCGACTCCAAGAACAAGGAAAGCAAAAAGAAGCCTTGGAACGGCTAGAGCAAGTGCCTTTAGATATTCTTCCGTTAGACAAACAGGATACCATTCGTCAGAAAAAAGCAGAACTGACCTCTGCTACTGAAACTGCCCAATCGTTTGCGCCGGATCACGTTGCACAAAATGCCTCTCCTGCTCCTCTGCCTGAGCCTGGTGATGCGTTGCAGGAATTATGGGATAAGGGAATTTTGCTGCTGCAACAGGGTAAATATGATGAGTCGGTTAGCCTCTTTTCCAAATTGTCCGGCACTTCCTTTGCAGTCAAGGCAGAGAGCAAAATTGAAGAGGCGGAGCAGCTTGCGGCCGAAGATCTCCGCAAAAAAGCCGCTGAATTATTTCAACAGGCTGATACTACCGCAGACCCTTCAGCCAAAAAAGCACTGTTACGCTCTTCCAAGGCTTTGCTGGAAGACATTCTGCGGAAATATCCCCGTTCACGCATGGAGGACAAAGTGCGGCGTAATCTGAACAGTGTGGATAAAGAACTAGCAGGAACTGGCAAAGGCTAAACAGGGCGTTGGACAAAAAACAGGTTAATTCAACAGGAGCAGGACAATGCAGATCAACAAAAACTTTGTTATTGCGGCGCTTGTTGCGCTAATGCTGATTTCAGCAATTTGGGGACAAAATGAGGCTGGGAAACGTAAGCAGCTTGTCAGAGACAAAGTAGCTTTGCAGACTCAGGTCAAAGAGAGCAAAGATGCTGTTAAAATCAGCGGCGAGCTGCGAGCAGAGATGGAGCGGCAAAAAGATGAGCTAAAACAAGCGCAGAGTCGTTTAAGCAATGCGCAACAGAAGATAAATGAGCTGCAAGAGGGAAGCCAATCTTTGGCAGAGAAAACAGCAGCGCAGGAAGAAGCTGTCAAGGCTCTTCAGAGCGAGAAAGAAAATCTGCTGAAGGCTACTGAGGAGATGAAAAAATCTTCAACAGCAGAAGCGGCTAAGAAGCAGCAAGCAATGCAGGCACAAATGGAGAGTCTCTCTATACAGTGTGCTGAAGAAAAAACAGGCTTGGAAAAACAGTTTTCTCAACAAAAGACCGCATTGGAGCAACAGCTTTCTCAGCAGAAAACCGCATTGGAAGAGCAGGAACAAAAGCTGACTGGTGCTGCACAAATCATTGAGCAGGAGCAGAAGCAGCTTAAGGCGTGTAAAGTGCAGGTCACTGACATGGAGAAGCTTCAGGGTGAGCTGAAAGATGCAGAAGCAGCCAATCAGCAACTGGAAGAAGAGCGCGACAAAGTGCTTACTGATGCAGATACGCTCCGTGCTCAGGTTATTGGCTTAGAGAAAATGGTTGAGGAGCGAGGTGCAGCTCTTGAGCAAACTGGCAATGACCTCAAAAACTGTAGAATCAATAACAATGTGCTCATTTCACAGATTTCCCAAAAAAATTACAGGGAAAAAAATAAAATGAAGCAGAAAATGCTCCTGCCTGAGCAAAACCAAGCACCAGCTCAGAAACAGTAATTGCTTGCGGGTGGCAATTTTTCCAAGGCTCAGGACGACACTTTGTCTTGAGCCTTCTCTCTTTTGACCTTCCGCATATTTGGAGGTACTGCTTCATTTATGACTGACTGGCTTTACTCCTTGTATGCGGCCACCTTTGCTAATGTCCATTGCTGGGCCTTTCTGGCTGCAATGCCCTTGATCGTTGCTGGATTTATGGGTATCGTCTTTCCAGCCTTGCCCGGCACCATTCTCATTGCAGGTGGTTTCTTAGTGTATGGTCTGATTACCGGCTTTGATAGCCTCTCGCTCTGGTTCTTTATTGGTCAAGGTGTATTGATTGCTCTTGGCTACGTAATTGATTTTCTTGCCACTGCTTGGGGGGTACGAAAATTTGGCGGCTCTAAGGCAGCAGCATGGGGGGCAGCTCTTGGTTCGCTGCTGGTTTTTGTTATCGGCCCGCTGGGTATTTTGATTGGCCCGCTGCTTGGTGCTATTGTCGGCGAGTTGTTGATGGGTGAGCAGATTAAGCAGGCTCTTCATTCCGGCATTGGCTCTTTTCTCGGTTTTATCAGTGGAGTGGCCGCCAAAATGTTTCTTGCCGGAATTATGGTGGCATGGTTTATCTTTCAGATATACTGAACATATTGTTTCCTTATTTTTTTAGACGAAAATGCTCGATCTTAATTTCACGAAAGCCGTTGATGGCCTTCTCCCGGCTATTGCGCAGGACGCAGCCACTGGCGAAATCCTGATGTTGGCCTATATCAATCAAGAATCTTGGCAGAAAACTTTGGAAACCGGTAAGGTGCATTATTGGAGTCGCTCGCGCAGCAAGCTCTGGCTGAAAGGAGAATCTTCCGGCCATGTGCAGATTGTGAAAGAAATTTTCGTGGATTGTGACTTAGATACTGTGGTATTTAAAGTTGAACAGCTCGGTGGAGCAGCTTGCCATACCGGATATAAAAGTTGCTTTTATCGCAAAGTACAGGGCGAAGAACTGGAAGTACAAGGCGAGCTGGTCTTTGACCCAGCCAAGGTGTATGGTTGATTCCTGTGTAGTGAATTCCCTAAGCCGGGATATAGAACAAAAATAAAATGTTGATATGTCTTATGAATCAAGCTATTTCATTCAATGAAATATTGGAAGCTGCTGACAATCTCTCGTTAGAGGAACAGGAATCTCTCATTGATGTTATTCGCAGGCGAATAGCAAATAGTCGCCGACAGGAAATTGCTTCGCTTGTTGCTTTGGCGAGAGAAGAACACAAAGCTGGCAAGCTGCATCCTGAAAATCCTGATGAGATCATGCAGTCGCTTCTGTTATGAACAGACCTCTGCTGAAGTCCAGCGCGTTTGCTCGGAGCGCAAAACAGCTCCTTAAAAAGAAGCCTCATTTGGCAGCCAGCTTCCGCACAGTATTGGAGCTACTTGCTACGGATGCTTTCCATCCATCTCTGAAAACGCATAAAGTAAAAGGAAATCTTGAAGGATCGTGGGCGTGCAGTGTTGCCTACGATTTGAGAATAGTCTTTTCTTTTGTGGATGACTCAGTCAACGAGGCAATTTTGCTGGAAGCAGTTGGCACACATGATGAAGTATATTGAATACAATGGCGGAAGTCAGTGGCTTCTACTGCACTTGACAAATGAATGACAGGAAAAACGGAGAAATGTTCTGGTTTCAATGCAGCAGTTTTCTAGCTCAAGCCAGCCAGCTTCTGCCTTTAACCCAGAATCCGTCTGGCTTAACCAAGTATTTTTCTCTATTGAAATTGACGGCTGCTCATATTGTGCAGCCTTGATCTCGTTTAATCTACATTAGACAATGCCAAAGACCCTCATCATCGCCGAAAAACCCAGTGTAGCCGCTGACATTGTCAAAGCCTTACCTGGCAATTTCGACCGACAAAAGACTCATTTTGAAGGCAACGACTATATTGTTTCCTACGCCATTGGCCATTTAGTTACTATCGGCTTTCCAGAGGAAATCGACCCGATTTTTCACAAATGGGATTTGGAGAATTTGCCCATCCTGCCGGAGGTCTTTCCCCTCACTGTTTTACCGGAAACTAAAGCCCAATTTACCGCGCTGAGTAAGCTGTTCCGGCGAAAAGAGGTGGATGTGATTATCAACGCCTGCGACGCGGGTCGCGAGGGCGAGCTGATTTTTAAATACATCTTCCGGCAAATTTTTTCTCAGCCGCCGCAGGGTAAAACCGTACGCAGGCTCTGGCTTCAATCCATGACCTTGGACGCAATCAAGTCTGGCCTGCGCCATCTGCGCGAGGATCAGGAAATGGTGCCGCTTGAACACGCTGCCCTGTGCCGTTCTGAGGCTGATTGGCTGATCGGCATCAATGCCACCCGTGCCTTGACCTGCTACAACTCGCGCCACGGTGGTTTCCGCAAAACGCCTTGCGGCAGAGTACAGACCCCGACTCTCTCCCTTCTGGTCAAGCGCGAGGCAGAGCGGCGGGCCTTTGTTTCTAAGGATTATTGGGAATTACATGCCCAGTTCCAGTGTGGCTCGGTTGCGTATCAGGCCGTGTGGATTGATGCCACCTTTAAGAAAGACCAAGATGACCCGGACGGCAATAAGAAGCGTATCTGGGATGAACAGCAAGCCACGCTGATCGCGGCAAAATGCGCGGGCAAAAAGGCAAAAGTTGAGGAGGAGAGCAAGAAGACCAGTCAAGCACCGTCCGCGCTCTACGACCTAACCACCTTGCAGCGCGAAGCGAACTCCCGTTTTGGTTTTTCGGCAAAAAATACGCTTGGTTTAGCCCAAGCTCTGTACGAGCAGCACAAGCTGATCACCTATCCGCGCACAGAAAGCTCTTGCCTGCCTGAAGATTATCTACCCCAAGTAAAAGAGGTGCTGACTAAGCAGCAGCAGTGGCAGCATGGCCGCTTTGCTGCCGAAGCCTTGGCTCAAGGCTTCCCTGAAAAAAATGCGAAAAACAAGCGGGTCTTTAACAACAAGAAGATTAGCGACCACTTTGCCCTCATTCCCACGGCTAATTTGCCGAGCAGCCTGAACGAGGCCGAGCTGAAGATTTATCAGATGATCGTGCAGCGGTTTATTGCGGTCTTCTTTCCAGCAGCAATTTTTGATCAGACCCGGCGTTTATCTATTGTTGAAGGCGAGACCTTTCTCACGGAAGGTAAAATTCTGATTGAGCCGGGCTGGAAAGCGGTTTATGGCGCAACAGCGGGTGCAGGTGATGCCAAGACGCTGGAAGCTCTGCCTGCGAAAACAGCAGTTTTATGCGCTGAGATTGAGCAGAAAAAGCTAGAAACAAAGCCGCCGCCCCGTTTCAATGAAGCTACCCTGCTCTCAGCAATGGAGCACTCTGGTAAGCTGGTCGAGGATGAGGAACTGGCAGAGGCGATGAAGGAACGCGGCCTTGGTACACCGGCCACCCGGGCAGCCATCATTGAAAAGCTGCTCTCAGAAAAATATATGGTACGTGAGCAGAAAGAATTGGTGCCAACCGGCAAGGGCTTTGAGTTGCTTGCCTTGCTCGAAGCGCAGAAAATAGATGTGCTGGCTTCGCCAGAACTGACCGGCGAATGGGAGTTTAAGCTCAATCAGATCATCAAGGGCAGCATGACCCGCGAGCAGTTTATGCAGGAAATCCGCCAACAGACCTCCACCATCGTGGAAAAGGTCAAGGCAGGTGGCCCGGCTCGCCAAGAAGCATCTTTCTCGCCAGTTGAAGGCAAACGCTTTTTTGAGACCACCACGGCGTATGAATCCGAAGACCGGAAACTGATTATCCGCAAAATTCTTGGCGGGCGGATTATGGAAGAGGAGGAAATTGTCTGCCTGATCAAGGGCGAGACCGTCGGGCCGTACACGGATTTCCGCTCCAAAAAAGGCAAGCCCTTTACGGCCTCAGTGTTGATCAAAGATTCCAAGGTTTCTTTCCAATTTGCTGATTCAACAGACAACTTGGATTTGGAGGCAATCAAAGAACAGAAATCGCTTGGTCGTTCCCCGATTGATCAAACAGAGGTCTATGAAACACCAATGGCCTATATGTCGGAAGCTGCCTTAGCAGGTGACCAGAAAAATGGTCTGCGGATCGGCAAGATCATTCTGGAGCGCGCTATTAGTCCAGAGCATATCCGTCAGCTTCTCACAGAGGGAAAGACTGAGCTGATCAACGGCTTTATTTCTAAAAGAAAGCGGCCTTTTGATGCCTATCTCCTCATAGACGGCAAGGGCAAAGTGACGTTTGAGTTTCCACCACGAAAAGCGCGGGGCAAAGATCAACAAGGCGAATAAGCTGCTCAAACTCAGGGGCGGCACGGAGGAACCCACCTTTTGTGGTGGGAAGTTCTCATGCTGGAGCGTGAACGAGAAAACTTCAGATAAAACTTTACTGAAAATAACATGAAAGTAACGTACTTTGGATACTATCTGTTAAATGCTGATAATGAACAAAAATTTCTTTTCGACATGAGATCTTTTTTAAAAATTTTCTGTAAAGTAGATAACCCAGAGTTTAAAAACAAATTTATGAAAAAGGATGAACATATATATCTGGTTCACCTTAAAGGTGATATATTTCTTTTTCTTATGACAAGAAACAAAGAGTTAATAAAAAAAATAAATCCGGCAGATATATCAATAAGTGAATTTCTTTCTCAAAAAGAACAGGTAAGTTTTGCCTCTTATCTTCTTGTTAAAGAAGATTATTTTGGAATTGCATCGACAGTGCTGGCACCAAAGGTGAATGTTTTTGCGGAATATATTGATGATCTTTTCAAGAAAATAGGGATTGAAATTTGGAGATTTAAAGCGAGAGCGATACTGCATCAAGCAACAAAAGACGAGGCGTTTATATTTAATAGTATTATCGGAAAAACAAGTATTGAAATATCAAAAGAGAATTCTTTTTTTCAAGATCTTTTAAATGTGATATCCGTAAACACGGAAGACTGCCATGATCTTAAAAGCATAGAAATAACTATTAAACCAAAAAGAGGTAAAAATATAAAAGAAGTTAGTGGAAAACTTTTGGATAAAATTTCCGATGAAGGTGTTGAAAAAATGATACTGAAATGTAAAGACGAAGTATCATCGCAACTGTTAGACATTTACTTGGTTGGAAAAGGAGCTGTTTCTAACCATATCGATAAAAGTCAAGAAGACGAAATTCCAGCACTGTTGGAGAATAAAGCAACCGGCAATCAAATCCTGATAGACAAACTAAAGGAATACAGGTCAGATGAATCCTTCAAGAAAGATACCCCTGACGATATTGTACGGTTTAATGACGTTGCTACCTGGTCCAATCTTTCATTGTCTGTATCACAAACTCGTTGAAATATATCCATGTTACTCAATGAGTATAGCAGCCCAAAAAAGCAATCTTGCTGTAATTATAGCGACATTTTCGTTTACAATGCTTGGTTTTTTATCTGCTGTAATTACAATACTCTTTTCTTTTGCTGGCTCTGTAACTTTCAAAAAGTATAAAAAAAAAGGGTATCTCGATGTATTTTTTTGTATTTATTATCTATCAATATCGAATCTTGTTGTGACTTTTTTCTTAGCCATTTTAAGCCTTTCAAAGGCTAATGGTTTTTGGGTCATGAGATTTAGCTTGATGTCAACTGTAGATAATTTTGTACAAGTAGCAATATTAACTACAATCATTGTAAACCTCTGTCGCCGTGCCATTAACGAACAATAAAAATTTATTGAGGCATTCTTTGCCAAATTTCTGATATTGAGCTTCTCAAATTAGTCATCCTAAGAAGTTGGTTAACTAAACCCAGTGATAAAGTCGTGAATTAAAGTTGCCAAGGGCAAGAGCCGTTTCTCAAGAAAAGCTGATTCATCGTTTTGAATCCAAAAATTATCAACAAACAATATGCAACAACTGAAAAAAGAATATCGACAACACAGCCCGCTCGAACTGTCTGCTATCTGCGCTCACATAGCCTTGGACACCCAAGCTGAAGAACTCACCATCCTAGATGTGCGCGGCCAGTCCTCGTTTGCTGATTATTTTCTCATCATGAGCGGTCGTTCCACGCGGCACGTTCAAGCCTTAGCCGAAGCCATAGAAGCAGAGCTAAACTCCAAGCGGATTAGCAGTAGACATGCTGAAGGACTTCAGGAAGGACTCTGGGTCTTGCTTGATTTTGGTGATGTGGTTGCTCATATTTTCTACAAAGATCAGCGGGCGTTTTATGATCTGGAAGGCTTGTGGCACGATGCGCCTAGATTAGGCTTGCCGGAATTAGGCATTGAGGAGCAGGAGGGCGAATGATGGCTGCTGCTGGACGACCTGTAATGCTGGCAATTTTAGATGGCTGGGGCATTGCTCCGCCTTCTCCAACCAATGCAGTCTATGTTGCCAACACGCCAAACATGGATAAATGGACGGCAGAGTATCCTTACACTACCTTGGTGGCTCACAACGGTGCGGTTGGTCTACCAGAAGGGCAAATGGGTAATTCTGAGGTTGGGCATTTGAATATTGGAGCTGGTCGGGTCGTCTATCAGGATTACACCCGCATCAGCCGGGCGATTGAGCTGGGCGAATTTGCCACAAATCCAGTGTTGACAGCGGTATTAGACAAGGTAAAAGCCGCTGGAACGCGAGTACACTTCTGTGGTCTGCTTTCGGATGGCGGGGTGCATTCTCATATCAGTCACCTCGCTGCGTTACTGCAAATGGCTGCGGCGCGCAGCATCGAAGCCAAGATTCACTGCTTCATGGATGGTCGTGATACGCCGCCCAAAAGTGGCGTAGGCTATATGCAGCAGCTTATGGAAATCGTCCAGCAAGTCGGCTGCGGCCAAGTGGCAACAGTATCTGGTCGCTACTGGGCTATGGATCGCGATACTCGCTGGGATCGGGTGGAGAAGGCTTGGCAGGCAATAGTCGGCGGGCAGGGACTGACAGCAGATGAGCCAATTCAAGCAATTGAGGCTGCCTACAACCGAGGCGAGACAGACGAATTTATTCAGCCAACTATTATTGCTGAGGAAGGCAGGATACAAGATGGCGATGCGGTAGTCTTTTTTAATTTCCGGGCCGACCGAGTACGTGAACTGTGCCATGCCTTTTCTGATGCTGATTTCAAAGGCTTTGCGGTCAATAACAGGCCCAAGCTGCTGGAGCTGGTGACCATGACCGAATATGAGGCGGATTTCTCCTTTCCCATCGCCTTCCCACCGGTTAGTCTCAATCGTATTCTCGGTGAAGAGGTAAGCCGGGCTGGGTTACACCAGCTACGGATTGCTGAGACCGAGAAGTACGCCCATGTCACCTACTTCTTTAATGGTGGCAACGAGGTGCCCTTCTTGGGAGAAGACCGCATTTTAATTGAGTCACCGCGTGATGTGGCTACTTATGATCTCAAACCTGCTATGAGCGCAGAGGAAGTAACTGACCGACTTTTAGCTGCACTTGCCGAGCAGGAGGCCGCAGGTACGCCTTATGATTTGGTGATTCTTAACTTTGCTAATGGTGATATGGTTGGCCATACCGGGGTGCTAGAGGCAGCAGTTAAAGCCTGTGAAACCGTGGATCATTGCCTTGGTCGAATTGCCAAACGCTTGCGTGAGCTGGGTGGTATTTTGTTGATTACGGCTGATCACGGCAATGCCGAGATGATGCTCAACCAAAAAACCGGTCAGCCGCATACCGCCCACACCCTAAATCCAGTGCCGCTGATCTTAGTCAGCGACAAGCACAAAGGCTGCACCTTGAAAAGCAGTGGCGCACTCAAAGATATTGCTCCGACTCTGTTACACCTGTTGGGGCTGAAGCAGCCAGAGGAGATGGAAGGGGAGAGTTTGCTTATTAGCTGACGCAACTTCAGGGTATAACGTTGTTGTCGCTATAAGTTGAAGTATCACACATTCCAGGCTCCAGCGCGGGAACAGTAATACTCACGTCCGCACATACGCATCCGCATCATTGGCAACAATTACGCCGTAGTTGATAGCTCCCAGCCAGCCGCTCATGATGATGCCAACCGAGCCAACATGAAATAGTCCGCCCACTTCTTTGAAAATCGTTCGGGAAATATCCAACCCTTCAAATTTTGTGCCAAAAGAAGTTCCTCTTGTATGCAAGGTGTAGCGGTGAAAGGTCTTGGGTGTGGCTGTTTCCACGGTGTCAATCTTGGTGCGAATACCGGGAATGTAGCGTTCCAAATCCAATAGACAACGTTCCGCCATTGCCTCTTTTTCTTGTTTGTAGATCTGCGGATCCAGCCCCGCCCAGTCATCGTAGTTGGCATTCATGGAAGCCACTACCGTATAATCAGGTTTTTCAGGTCTGGTCTTGGGATAATAAACGGAAAAGGTGCGGCTTTGCGTATCCTTGCGCCGCATTTTCTCAGAAGAGAACTTCTCCGCAGTGGAGGTGAAAAGCAGATCGCCTACATCCGGGAAAAATTCACCCTTACGGATGCCGAAATAGACTTGGCTAGAAGAGTTATTCACTACCACTTTATCAAAACGACTGAGAAAATCATCACTGAATGCCTCGCGGCCCGCAAGCTGATCAATGGTGTTGGTGATGCCGGAATTGGAAACAACAGCCTTGGTTGCAATTTCCCGACCATTGACAAGCACGCCCCGCACTTTACCTTTATCTACCAGAACCCGCTCTGCCTTTGCGCCTGTGCAGATAGTCACGCCATTTTTTTGCAGCTCATCCGCCATCATGGCAATCAGCTTATCTGTGCCGCCTTCAAAGGTAAACACACCCTTGCTCATAAAATTTGAAAAAACAATCCCATAAGTAATAGCCGGTTCATCTAAAGTCGAACCGTTGGCATAAGTGATTGGCTCCATCAGCAGACGATGCACATCAGAGCGACCCGGAAAGAACTTTTCAAACAGCTCACGGGTGGTCATGCTCTGGTCGTCATAAAAATTCATCGCCCTGACTGTATTGAAAAAATCATCGACTACGCTACGCTCAATCTTGAATTGCTCGTGCAGAATGCGGGAAAAATCATCTTTAGAAAACGTTGTGGTCAGCGTGAACTGCGGGTTATCAAAAACAATATTCTTGAGCTGAACTATGGAGTTGTAGATTGCTTTTGACCAATATTTCTTACAGGTTTTAACCATGCCATGCGGAAAACCATGCAGGGAAACATCAAACGTATGCCCGCCACGTTTGAACCACGCTGCTAAACCACCAAGGTGGTGGTGCTGCTCTAGTAGAAGAATGCGATGGCCGCACTGAGCCAGCCGATTGGCAGCGGTTAGCCCACCAAGACCGGAGCCAATAACAACGATGTCGTACGTATCCTGAACCTTGTCAAAAGGGGTAAAAGCCATGATTCTATCTCTATATACTTAAATATTTTAATCAGGGAAGCAGTGAGGCTACTTGCTTTTTTTCTCTGCTCTCAGTTTATCCAGCTCGTTCTGGAAGCAGTCTGGGCAGTAGTTGTGCGAGCAGTCTACATCCCAGCAGTTTTTGAAATAGGCTTCAATCCGCATCCATGTCTTATCTTCATCCTGCATTTTTCCACAGATCGGACAGATATAAATTGTTTTGTACAGGTCAGCGATATCGTTAATATCTTCAATGACCAGCAGCGCATGTTGATTACCTGTAAAAGAAAAAGGCGAGACAGTAACCAGTGCAAACATCTCTATTTTAGAATTTGTTCGGCGAATTTCTATTTTTGCTCGATGACGGACAACCCGGTTACCAAGAAAGGCTTTGAGAACGGAATGTTTGATAACACAGTCTTTACAGGCTAGAGATTTACCGCAGCTCTCTCGCTCACTGGTTGTATGAATGCAGTGCAGCACTTCACCAGCCCGTCGTTGGAGCACTTCTTCCCGGTTACTTTGGAGTAACTCAGCCGCTGCCGCATTGTATTCTTGGATTCGCACGTCCCGATCAACCACAAAGATCAACGAAGGCAGCGCATCAAATACCGCGTGAAGCAGGTCATTTTCGTTCAAATTCGTCTGTGCATTTTTGGAGGGCATATAGAAATTAAATCACTTTTCAAACAAATTCAACAAGCTGACAACAAGCGGCTTCGCCGTGTTGCTTATCCAGAATTTTAGTTTGACATCAAGCCAATATTGCATTTCAACAGACACTTCTGGAATGAACAGCAATACGAATGCGGCGCAGTTCAGCAAAACGGTTATCCAGAATACGAAACGGAATGATTGCTTTTTTGATTTATGCCGCAAGATCTGCTGGGCAATCAATGCGCCCGGCCAGCCGCAGAACAGCGAAAGCAGATGCAGGGTGCTTTCTGGAGTGCGCCAGCTTCCTTTCTTTGCTGCTGATTTGTCTTTTGCATACATAAGAAATGAAAGTAGGCTGACAAAGACATACAACCAAAAAATCAAGCGAGGAATTTTATTCAGATGAAAAGATGCAACAGCAAGAACTGCAAAAAACAGCAATGCAACAGCGAACGATCCAATGCCACGTCTGCGCCGCTCGTCAGCAAATAAAACATTCTCTGCACATGGCCGTCCCTTGCTGTCGGAAGACAAAGTATAGCGCAGCAATTGGTTGATCTCTGGCCGCAGACCACGATTATTGAATGCGTTGATGTGAACAAAAACTTGTCTGCTGCCATCATCAGGAGCAATAAAACCAAATCCTCTTTCGTCATTCCAAGAGGTCAGCGTTCCTTGACTACGCATGACTTTTCCTGTCATTTTTATCGCAAGTAAACAACTCGGTTCTCCGATTCGATTCGCAAAAATTTCCTCTCTTGCAGTTCAGCAATAATCGTCTCCTGATCTTTTTCAGAAATACCCCCTTGGAATTGATACATTGCTTGAATTGAATTCAGCAGAGTTTTCTTTTTGCCGGGCCGCAGCTTGCCAATCCGTTCCATAACATATTCTATCGAATTGCTTTCAGAAACGGCAGTATCTTTGCAGTTTTCATCTTTACTGACACCGATTCTGCTCTGCGGATTCTGAAGTTCCTCTTCCTTTCTCGCCATTTGAATAAGGAATTGCGCAAGACGGAATTTATCCCTGTAGCTCAAGCCTTCACATGCCTTTGCTATTTCGTTGTATTCCATGATCACAAAAAAAGTGCGCTTAGGCCGAGAGGTGTCCGGCAACTATGCTGACTCCGACAGCCTATGTTGTTTCAAAGATAGCACTAAAGAATAATGTTTTCTTCATAAACACCTCCTTTCCATTGCTTGGTGAAATCAATCGAAGACTGATGCAACGCAATAAAATTACCGCAATGGCTACAGAGGCAGCAAGAAGTACCGTTCCCCAATTTTCTCGGTCCCCTATCGGCCTAAGCACACTTGTCGCAATCAACTCACCTCAGCAGATGCTGATTGACAATAGTCACGCCGCTCAACATTGCCCCGACAATACCAAGATAGCCTTGATCAGTACCAGCAATAAACAAATTTTTCCAAGGGGTTTTGCCACTTTTGATTTTCACTGGGCTACCATAAACCGCACCGGCTCGTTTACCAGTATAACGCTCAATCGTGGTCGGAGTGAAGCTATCGTGAAAGACTGCATTTTGATTGTAGTCTCCAAGAATTTTACTCACTGCGGTGGACGTTTGCTGACCACATTTTTCCTTGAGCTGAAGATATTCTTCTGGTGTGATCTGCTGCCAGTGGTCGTAGTTGGCGGCATTCGTCACTCGTACCTGCACAGGGCTGTTTTTTGGTAAATCATGAAAATTACCGGGAAAGCAAATAACTCCCCATGAAGAATCAATGGGTTCAGTCGGGCGATGATAAACCAACTCGTTGTTCAGATTATAAAAGATGATGGTTTTAGCCCTATGTTCCGGCGGCAGACTCAGTTCTGGCAGCAGATAGATGGTCTCCATAAAGCTCATTTTACCAATATAACGACTCTCTTCGAGCGACCAGCCGCTCATTTCAGCGGTGCCAGGAATTCCTGCAGTCGATAGCACTGCATCAGCAAGTAGCTCTTCGCCATTTTGCAGGCGGATACCTTGAACGCGATCACCAATGCTGAGAATTTGCGTCACAGAACTACGAAAGCGAATTTCGCCACCAAAGTGACGGTACTGAGCCAGCAGCAGTTCCAGCAAATCCTTGATCGTGCCTTTGGGGCGGAAAAAGCCTTCCAGAAACACCGCTTGGAACATAATCGCAAACTGGCCCAGATCCATATCGTCTTCTTCGGCATTGCCATAAACCATCAACGGCAGGAGCAGCATGTCTTCAAGCAAAGGTTCACCGAGACGGCTGCGAAGGAAGGTTCGGGCGGAACGCCAAGGCACCTCGGCAAAAGGATTATATGCCTTTACCTCTTTGACCACGGCTCGAAATCGGTCAATAGACATTGGGAAGCGCGCCGCGATTTCCTCGTAGAGCAAGTCAAGATTGTTAGAGAAACGAAGACTGGCTTGGGGAAAAAATACCTCCGACTCAAGCTGCTCATGGGTGACGAACTCTTTGCGAGAGAGCTGGAGCTGACGAAAAAGGCGATTCAATGGCGCGTGCTTTACTCCGGGCGGAGCAAAGTTAGTCATTGCATGTAAGCCTGTTTCCAGCAAATGGCCTTGGCGGAAATAGTAAGAATTCAGGCCACCAGGCAGGCTGTGTTGTTCGATAATCAGTGGTTTGAGGCCAAAGCGCGCGGCGCGAATACCGGCGGCTAGGCCAGCCAGCCCGCCGCCAATAATGATGAGCTGATAGTCAGCCATGATAGGGAAATAGGATGCTGAAGCTACCGGGTCTTCTTGCTTTCAACAGGAGAAAGCTGTCAGACCGGCCTGCGTTCAGGCATCCTTGAGCTTGGGTTCAAGGTAGTTGACGCAGCTCATCAGAGTGGCAAGCTGCGGATAATCCTCCTCTGGGATTTGGAGCTTGTAACGTTTGCGTAGCTCCATAACAATGTCGAGGAAATCCATAGAGTCAAGATCAAGTTGATCACGGAGTGGCTTGTCGTCATCAAGATCGCTAAACTCAGCCTCTTCATCTATATCCTTAATAATTTCAAGGATTACTTCTTTAATGTCATCACGGGTCATGCTTCTTGCTCCTCAGCAAAAAAATACGTTGTTAATCAGTATAATTAAAAAATACAATAAATTACATGAGCTTTGTTCACTGTTTCGTCATTGAAAATACCTGCGCCATATCATGTTGTTATATCAGTCCAAGAAGAAAATTCTTCACACACTCTCCAAGAACATCAATGTTATAACCACCTTCTTGGCATACCAATGTGGGTATTCCCAGAGACTGAAATTGTTTGCCTATTGCAAAGTAATCTTCCGTGCGAAGTTTAAAACCACCTATCGGATCCATTTCATGAGTGTCAAAACCGGCGGCAATAATAAGGTATGCAGGATTAAACTTACGAATTTCAGAAAAAATACGATCTAAGGCTGCGCTGTATTGTTCCAGTTGTGTACCTTTGGGTAACGGCTCATTATAATTTGTCCCGACAGCCTGGCCTTTGCCTTTTTCGTCGGCATAGCCCCAAAAATACGGATATTCATCATCAGGGGCACCATGAATAGATGCGGTAAATACAGATTTTATCTCATCAAAAAACTCCTGCGTTCCGTTTCCATGGTGATAATCTATATCTACTATTGCTACTTTACCTTCAGGTAATAGATACTCGGCCGCTGTAGCCACATTGTTAAAGTAGCAGTAGCCGCCAAATACACGCGGCCCTGCATGATGCCCGGAAGGTCTGCACAGGGCATATACCGTTTTTTCAAGGCCATCTCGAATCAATTCAGCACCTGTCAAGGCCGTTTCAGCAGAGGCCCGCGCTACTTCATAGGTTTTTCTTTTAATGGGTGTTACCGCATCTGTACACCAGATTCCGCCCCAGAGTGGTGAATCAGATTTCTTCCTAAGATGGGCACCCTCGCCGGGAAAAAGATCGGGATAGAATTCCTCTTCATCGTTTTGCAAAGACAATGCTGTGTTCTTAATATAATCGTGATAGGGATGCAGGCGAGTGATGAATCGTTCTGGAAAGGGTTTTGCAGTAAGAAATTGAAACTGCTCATCAGAGTGAAGCGACTTCTTGATAGATTCAACGCGCTTTGGCGTATCTTTCACCTCATAGGCTTCTGGTCCAAGCTGATACTTCCAATAGGGGTTATGCAGACTGTCGTTATATTTCTCAATTACTTTCATGAATTGTTCTTCCTTTATTTAATAATTCAATGATTCGTTCTTGCGGAACAGGTGGGCACCAGCGTTGTTTGCGCCCATTCATTCCATTAGAGCAAAAAATGGCATTAATTACTGCCTCTTCAGTTGCTTCTACGACAGCCTCATACACCAGATTTATATGATTATCGGAAATACATTTTAACGTTAAAAAGCTGCTGTCAGAAACGATCTTTCGAGGCTTGCGGTTACCTGTACTAAAAGCAATAACAATTTCGCCACTGGTTGAAGCAGCATACGAACCGGTTCGGCCAAGTCCGAGAGCAGCTCGTTTGGCCACACGATTAAGCTGACTGTTTATGAGTGGTATATCAGTGGCAACAACAACAATGATTGATCCTTCTGATACTTCCCGACGGATAGTTGGATCGAATTCTTTGTCTAATTGCCTGCCAACAACGCCTCCATCAATAGTAAGATTTCGCATCTTGCCAAAGTTTGAAAGGACAAGCACACCAATTGTAAATGTATTCTTTCCCGAAAGGTCTAGGATACGTGAAGAAGTACCTATTCCCCCGGCAAAATCAAAACTGGTCATACCTGTACCAGCGCCAATGGAGCCTTGCATTACTGGTCCTGATGCTGCCGACTCTATAGCCTTAATGGTATCTTGTGCCGAGCAATATCCAACTCGTATATCGTTGAGAAAAGAATCGTCGGCTTCACCAACTACAGGCAGAACCACATCAGTTTCGGTTCCAAGATGCGGATATTTTTTAAGCAGATGATTGACAACGCCAGCATGAACCCGACCAACTGAATGTGAATTTGTAAGAAGAATAGGTGTCTCCAGCCAACCTGTTTCAAAAACTTGGGTAAGTCCAGCCATTTCTCCAACACCATTGAGTATAAAGCCGCCAGCAGCAATCCGATTGGCATAAGCCTGGCCAGCAGGCATTATGGCTGTAATACCAGTACGTATGGAGCTTTTTTCTGTCCCTCCGGGAATTGAAATGTTATCTTCTATCTTGGTGAAATGGCCGACCCGAACGCCCTTAACATCTGTGATTGCATTATGGATCCCTGAACTCATTCGGCCAATTTGAATTCCAAGTTCTCTGGCGGTAGGCCGTGAGGTACCTGATGTAAATCCACCTTTTTGGGGTTGCTTGATTGCAAGACCATATCGGCGAGCGGCAGAGCGTATGAGTAACCTCATGACATCTCTGAATTCGAGACCGCGCGATCTAGCAGCCGTCATAAGGGAGGCATTTGGATGCAGGCTTGGCAGGGGATTAAGTTCAATAAAATATGGTTGCCCGTTTGTATGCAATCGAATATCTACCCGCCCAAGGTCAGGGCATGACATGATATCAAAAACCTCACGGGCCATTTTTATGACAGCTTTTTCTTCATGAGGGGTAATTTTGGCAGGACAAACAACATTGATTGCTTCTGCCCCTTTTCCTCCTTGCTTCATGTCGTAGTCATAGATATTATATTTGCCATCAATCGTATCCATGTCAAAAGTGTGTTCAACGATGTCAAGCAGCTTACCAGGAAAGCTTTCAAGAAATGGAATGCTTAATTCACGACCTTCTATAAATTCTTCAACCACAAGCCCTGCTGGATAATTTTTTAAAAGACTGTTTATTCTTTCCTGTGCCTGATCATGCGATTCAACAACAGAATTCTGTGTAATACCTTTGCTTGATCCTTCTGAATTTGGTTTTATTATAAGCGGATATTGTAAATTGTCGGGTATTTTTTGTTCCTTCTCGATAATTAATATACCCTTTGGAACGCTGATTCCGTATGATGCCAAAACAGTTTTAGCAAGATGTTTATCAAGATTAAGATGAAGCAGCGATGCATTGCCGCCGGTGAAGGGGATACCCATTTGCTCGTACAATCCTGGGTAAAATGCCTCACGGGAACTGCCGATAGTCCCTTCTGCCAGATTAAATACAAGATCAGGTTCACTTTCAATAAGGCGTTCAATCACATCATTTGGTTTACCAGAGACTTCAACAACTGTTACTGTATGCTGAAGACTACTAATGGCATTGGATATTCTGCTAATGTCCTCCTCAGTTAAGAGTTCAGCAGTTGCTTCCGTATCATCGGTTCGAAGATTGTAAGCTATTGTAATTCTCATTGATCATTTTCTTTAAGGTGAAACTTAAAAGTATAAAGTTACAGGAAGATAGCGCGAAAAACAAAAAGGCAGGCAAGTAGCCTGCCGTTACGCATTGTTCTAGGACTTATTTTGTCAAAAGGCAGAAAACAAAAAAATTACCACAGTCCACCTATTCTGCCAATACTCTCTTAACGATGAGGGTAGAATTTATCCCCACCATGCCAAAGGAGTTGTTGAGGATAGTCTCAGCGCGGGGCAACTTTTCCGGTTTTCCAACGACCAAACCGGGTAAGGCACAGTCGGAATCGAGCTGATCAAGGTTGATGGTTGGATGGGCCAAACCGTCTGTAAAGGCGGGCAGATTGGCGGCCAGCTCCAAAACTCCTGCGGCCCCCATCGCATGACCAATAATTGACTTGGTGTTGTTAACCCGCAGGTTTTCGCAATCGGCAAAGACATCGGCAATGGCGCGACATTCCTCGATATCACCCTGCTTAGTGCCAGTGGCATGGGTGTTAATCAGGTCGATATCCGCTGAACGCAGCCCAGCCCGATCAAGAGCAAGACGGATGCACTCGGCTTGCCGGGGGCCGTAGGGCAAGACAAAATCGCGGGCATCTGAGTTCATGGCATAGCCGACAATCTCAGCATAGATTTTTGCCCCTCTCGCCATCGCCTTGTCCATGCGCTCGAGCACAAAAACGCAGCCGCCTTCGGAAATGACTATGCCGTTCCGCTCCTGATCAAAGGGTCGGCTGGCTTTGGTTGGATCGGTGTGTTCAGCCAAGGCACCTTGGGCGCGGAAGCTAGCAAAGATGCCGAACGAGCCGGTGCATTCAGACAGGCCGCCGCAGAGAGCTAGATCAACTTCGTCCAAACGGAGCATCTGACAGCCCTGAATCAGGGCGGCATTGCCTGCGGCGCAGGCCGCACCCACCGAGTAGTGCGGCCCGGTGATGCCAAAGGTCATGGTAATCTCGCCCGCCGGGTTGTTGAGCACGGTGCGCGGGTTGTGGTGATGCGTCCAGTAATCAACGTTGTAGTTATACTGACTGATGTTGTAGACTTCGTTCTCTGTCTCTACCGTGCCGTGCTCAGTCAGGCCCATGTAAACCCCGGTACGTTCTGGCCGGTATTGCGAAAAATCAATTCCTGCATCAGTCAAAGCCTCGCCAGTGCAATAGACACCAAGACAGCCTGCGCGAGTGCCGCGCTTGTTCTCTCGCTTTTTCCGGTACTTAGTTTCTGGAAAATCGCAGAGACCTGCGGGATGCACACCCATGTAGCGCATCTCCAAGGTAGAAATGCCACTTCGTCCAGCTAAAACTTGCTCGCGGAACTCAGCCAAGGTACTGGCTCCGCCTGGTGCAGCCAAACCTACGCCGGTGATGACAATCCGTTGTGAATCCGATATCATCGGCCTACCTCCAGCAAATTAGCAACAATCTTTGGCATGGCCTTGACTGCCTCTGGCAGCTTGTCCGCCATTGGCCCGCCAGCTTGGGCCATGTCCGGCCTGCCGCCGCCCTTGCCGCCAACTATGGCCGCCGCCGCTTTCACAATGTCGCCAGCCTTGATTTTACCGGTCAAATCTTTGCTGACAATGGCGAGCAAGGCCGCCTTGCCGTCAACCACGCCGCCGAGCAGAGCTGCTCCGCCGCCCATCTTGTCGCGCACCTTGTCGCCGACCTCGCGCAGGGTCTTGGCCGAATCTAATTTAAGCTGACCGCTGATCACCTTGATGCCGCTGACCTCAACTGCGCCTGCCAGCAAGGAATCCAAATCAGAAGACGCTGCCGCCGCGCTCAAGGCGGCCAGCTCTTTTTCCAGCTCCTTCTGCCGCTTGAGCAAGTTCGGCACTTTCACGAGCGCATCTTCAAAGGAGCCGGAAAGCATTTTGCCCAGCTCATCGGCCTGCGCAGCCAGCTTTTGCAGCCAGTCAACAGCTGCCGGGCCAGTGACCGCCTCAATCCGGCGCACACCAGCAGCAATGCCGGTTTCGGAAATAATCTTGAACAGGCCGATGTCGCCGGTGGCTCCGGTATGGGTGCCGCCGCAAAGTTCCTTGGAAAAGCCGGGAATGCTCACCACCCGCACCTCGTCGCCGTATTTCTCGCCAAACAGAGCGGTTGCACCTTCGGCGATGGCCTGCTCTTTGGCCAGCACCACAGTCTGCACTGGTGTGTTGCGGCGGATTTCCTGATTCACAAGTTGCTCAATGGCCCGGATTTCCTCCGGCGTGACCGGCGAAAAATGGGTGAAGTCAAAGCGGAGGCGGTCAGCGCGAACTAACGAGCCTGCCTGCTTGACATGGCTGCCAAGGACTTGCTTCATGGCCGCGTGGAGCAGGTGGGTGGCCGTATGATTCAAGGCCGTGGCCGTGCGCTGTTCATCCACTTGCAAGATGACTTCTTGACCAGCACTCAGCACGCCTTGCGTGATTGTGCCGCTGTGCAGCACCAGTCCCTCGGCAGCCGCCTTGACCGAATGCACAGTCAGCTTGCCGCCCGGCCATGTCATCGTGCCGCTGTCGCCGACCTGTCCGCCGGATTCAGCGTAGAACGGGGTCTGCGGACAGAAAACCTGCACTTGCGCTCCAGCGGTCGCCCGGCTGATCAAGCTGCCTTGGTTGTCGAGAATGCCCTCAGCCACGCTCTCCGCACTTCGTTGTTTAT
>JAPEVH010000056.1 GCA_026645415.1 Candidatus Electronema sp. | reverse complement strand
AACAGGGAATGTTGCCGGGAGGAAGGCGGTTCACTGCGCAGCAGATGCCGCTGCCTTGCAGAGCGGAGCATTGTCCTCTTGCTGCCTGTAGAAAAGCATGTCCCGCAGCCAATCCATGAGTTCATGCACAGCACTGAGCACCTTCCAGCCGAAGAGCGCGGCAGGAGGATTGGCTCCGGCAGCTCTGCTTTTTGCGCAAAGACTTGCACTCTGGCGGCAGGCATACCGCTTTGCCCGGCGGGCATGGAGACTGTCAGACACGAGGAAGACGCGCTCCGCTGTTTCGAGCCAGGCAGCTGAACAGCCAAGGTTCTCCCACGTTGTGCGCGCATTCGGCTCCCGGCAATGGCGCTCTCCTGCACACCAAGGCTGCGCGCATAAGCTGCCATTGTCTGCCCTTCAACATAGCTGTTCTGCGCTGCGCCGCCGGAGAAGATGATCTGTCGGCATTGCTGCTGCCGATAGACTGCAAGCCCGGCCTCCACCCGAACCGCTGCATTGGATGCAGGCTTCCGTCTGCCTCAGTCGGCCAGCCAAGTACCAGCACAACGCAGTCTTTGCCATCCGCAGCCTTGCTTGCCTCCATGCTCAGAAGCCTGTAGGCCGTCTCGGTCAGCAGACTGATAATGACAAGTGCTGCTGCTGTCCAAAGGGATATTTTCTTCAGCATCTTCCGCCGCCCTCATGCCTGCTTGGCCGGACTGTAGTCCATCAGCCGCTGTTCCGGCAGGAAGCCCGCATCTGTGATCAACCGCCTGATCTCCTGCTCAGAGAGGCGGAAATGGACTCCGGCGGCAGCAACCACATTTTCCTCAATCATGGTGGAGCCGAAGTCATTGGCCCCGAAGAAAAGCGATACTTGCGCTATCTTCGGCCCCTGCGTCACCCACGAGGCTTGGATGTTGGCAACGTTGTCCAAATAGATACGGCTCAGGGCCAGCATCCGCAGATAGGCGAAGCCGGAGGTCTTCTCGACATCCGCCAGCACCGTGTTGTCCGGCTGGAAGGGCCACGGGATGAAGGCGGTGAAGCCGCCAGTCCGGTCTTGCAGGGAGCGCAGCCGCTCCAGATGCTCCAGCCGCTCCTCCCACGTTTCAATATGGCCGAACATCATGGTGGCGGTGGTGCGCATTCCCTGCTGATGCGCCTCCTCCATCACGGCCAGCCAGTCATCTGCCGAGCACTTGCGCGGCGCAAGCTGCTGCCGCACCCGATCAGTGAGGATTTCTGCACCACCACCTGGAATGGAATCCAATCCTGCACGTTGCAATCGTTTGAGCACTTCCTTGATCGAGAGACCTGAGAGCTGGCTGAAATGGCAAATCTCTGGTGGCGAAAAGCCGTGAATATGAATGCCCGTCGTCTTCATAACGAGGAGCATGTCCTCGTAGAACTCCAGCGGTAAATCAGGATGCAGGCCGCCTTGCAGAAGAATCTGCGTTCCGCCAAGCTCTTGGGTTTCGCGGATTTTCTCTAAAAGTTGCTCATGACTAAGGACGCTGCCCTGGGGGTCGTCTGGTGCTTTGAAGAAAGCACAGAACTTGCAGGCCGAGATGCAAATGTCCGTGTAATTGATGTTACGATCAATGACGTAGGTGACTTTACGTTCTGGGTGAAGCCGCTTGCGTACTGCATCGGCAAGAAAGCCGAGCTGATACAGATCGGCTTTTGCAGCGAGCTGGAGAAAGTCAGCAGCACGGAGACGCTCGCCAGCAAGAATTTGCTCAGTTATTCTCTGCATGATTCAAGTTCAACCTGCATAGACTTCATCAAGTACCGCCTTGCCGCCTGCGTCCAAGAGAGTCTCTGCCAGTGTTTTGCCGATTTCCGCTGCCGACTCTCTTGAGCCAGCAAGTTGTTCCTTAAAGACTGTTTGGCCATCCAGCGCGGCAATCAGGCCGGTTAGCGTAACTGTGTCGCCTTCAACCGTGGCAAAGCCGCCTATTGGTACTTGGCAGCCGCCTTCCAAGCGGAGGAGAAAGGCCCGCTCTGCCGCTACTGCGGCAGCCGTATCTGGATGATGGAGGAATTGGAGACCAGCAAGGAGTTCTTCATCTGCTTCGCGCAGTTCAATACCAAGCGCACCTTGACCAATAGCTGGGAGCATCTGTTCTGGCGGGAAAAAGGCTGTGATTCGCTTCTGCATTCCTAAGCGATTTAAGCCAGCACCTGCAAGAATAATCGCATCATACAAGCCCTCATCCAGCTTGCGCAGACGAGTATCAAGATTGCCGCGTAGATCGTTAATTTGTAAATCAGGCCGCATGATAGCAAGCTGGGCTTTCCGCCGTAGGCTAGATGTACCAACAGTTGCACCTTGCGGCAGCTCATCTAAGATCTGATGCTGTACGGAAATAAAGGCATCAAAAGGCACCTCGCGTTTCGGCACAATCGCAACATGCAGGCCCTGCGGCAACTCGGCTGGCACATCCTTCATTGAATGCACGGCCAGATCAACCTGCCCGTCTAAAAGCGCGTCTTCGATTTCCTTGACAAACAGTCCTTTGCCGCCCACTTTGGCTAAAGGTACGTCCAGTATTTTATCGCCCTTAGTGACAATCTTCACCAGCTCTACGGTTGTGCCGGGATGCTGCGCTTCAATCTGCTGTTTAACCCAAGTAGATTGCGTGACTGCCAGCAAGCTGGCGCGGGTACCGATTTTGATTTGTTTTCTCATCATCTGCTCTGTGCTTTGCAATGCAAAAGAAATGTCCTTTACATCCAGTGAATAAAGTATTCTGTGTCTCGTTCTCGTACTGTTTGGGGTTGGTGCGTTGGCTTTCCCACAACACATCCAGCCAAGGCCCATTCTTTCAGGGGCAAACCGAGCATCTGCATGAACTGTTTGTTTTTTGCCAATGCGCCAGTGACTGACAAAAGCTGGAAGCCAACTTCGTATGCAGTTGCGGTGAGCCACATATTCTGCATAACATGGGCCAGTGCCTGTTCTTCAACTGGTGGGAAGCCTTTCTTTTCGGCCACAACAATATAAAAGGCACCTTCGCGCAAGCTGGGAATGCCATGTTCTGCGGTGGATTTAATCCGTTTGGCAAAGAACTGCATTTTCTTGGTCAGAAAGGGCAGCAAGCGCACACCCAAGCCAATGCCAAAGGCGGCCTTGCGGAGCTGCTTTTCAATGAGGCTCCGCGCCTGCGTCATTGCTTCGCTGTCCTGTCGGAACACAAAGACCTTTCTGATTTCCTGCAAGGGAATGCCGGTTCCAGCAGCATAGGGCGCATACACCGCAGACTCAACAATTTTGCGGAGAATCTCATCCGGGACTTGGCCGGAAAAGGTGCGTATGGAGCGACGTGAGCGAATGATTTGCTCAAGCGTGGCAACTTGTTGGAGATTAGTCATGGCTTTTTAAAACCGCCTCGTGTTATCTCTCGCCCGCAGAAAACGCATTTTCCGAGAGTTTGTTTTCTTCATTGCATGTTTTGTCTTTTGTCCGGCCCAAACCCTGTGTACGGTCTTTTGTACAACGGATGATAGGCCAGCACGATGTCTTCCTTGGGAACGCCCAATTCTGCCAGCTCATTAGCAATGCCGCTTTCTGTTCCGTCGTACTGTATCCATATTCTGCCTTCTCTGATATCCAGATGAAGAATGCAGCCGTACAGACGTTCCGTTTCGTACCAGCCTGTATGCACAAGCTGATAATGATCGTGTTCTGTGTCGAAAATCTGCTGCATTTCGGCATCACCGTATGCCGGATGAGAGCTGTGGCGGTCTATCACTTCTTTGATGCAATGACGGTAACGGTCTATTTTTTCCATTTTCAATGACCTTAAGGTAATTCATCTGCCACCACACCAGAAAACGCATTTGCCGTATTCATGCCATGTAAAGTTTACATGTTTTTTGTATGGAACCAGTCATAATGCATGATAAAACAAGGAAAAATATCCGATAAATAAGGAAAAATATCCGGCTTGAATTATTTCATTATACAAAATTTCTTGCCCAAACTCATTTTTTTCAACAAATTCTTTGTATATAGAATAATAGATAAATATTACAGAATATTGTATCGCGACAAACAAAACTGTAAATATCAAAAATTGAAACGAACCAATATCTCCATGTAATCTATTTTTTAAAAAAAAATAAAAAATAATATAGTTCAATGGAGCTATAGTTGTAAAATGTGGAAATGTAGCGATATTAAATACTAAAAATTTAAATACCGCTTTCCTTTTTATTTTTTTATACAAAAAACTTGTAAATATTGAAACAACTTTTCTTTTTATACTTGATACAGCATAAGGCTCAATCAGCAAAAGTGTAACAACTATTAATATTACACAAGAAACATACATAGAGTCGCCATTATTTTTCTTAAAAAGATCTATAGTACTTATATATCCAGCATACAATAACAAAATTCTTTGCTTTGTAAAACCAAAGTCATCTCTAATCGAAAAATACAGTATATTTGTAACAAAGAAAATAAATATAAAAAATACTATATTTGGAAGCAGTACACCCGATGTAAATAATTTTAAATTAAAAATCATTGATTGAACTGATAAATTTTCTTCTAAAATTTTAATTGCACCCTGGAATGTTAGAAAGAAAGCTTCTGAATGTAAAGTTATGTTAATGTATGTTATTGCAGTTAATAGTATCCAAATCGATCTTAATGTATTCTTTATTAAAAATTTAAATATAAATTTAACTAAACCGCAAAAATACATAAATTTACAAAATATTACTACGCTATGGTCAAGTCCTGATGATTCTACACCTTCGTACAATATTATTAGTAAATAAATTGCTGTACTGCATACAAGCAATGAGATTATTAATCGAGAACCATTTACGTTAAGATCTATTAAAGCTAATGTGGCTACGAATGGAGCAAATAAATATATGTATAGCAATAACGAATGCTTTTTATTTTTTATACCAAAATAGCCTTCTACCTTTTTTGCTTTATATTTCAAATATTCTTTAATACTTATGTGTGATAATTTATATGTGGTAGGTTTATCTATCTTTCCTGTCTCTTTTAAGCCATTATTATGTTGAAACTCAAGAATAGATTTTCTTGTCTTTTTTCCATATATTCCATCAACTCTCCCAGAATAATACCCAAGTGCCTGTAACTTTACCTGTGCATTATAAATATCGTTATCTCTACTATTTGCAGATATGGCATTCTGCGCAGTTGTAAAAAATAAAAATATACTTAGGATAAATAGAATTTTCAATTTATCCATTCTGGAGTATTTCATGTTATATAGATACATAACTGAATTATATAATCCATCCTCCAACCTATCTGCAACCGCTGTTGCCAGTATCATTCACCGCGAAACCGGCTCCGTCTGGCTGAAACCCCACTTTGCCTGCCACAAAGCTCAATTGAATCGTCCTGATTCACATTTGAAACGTCCCGATTCCAATCGGAACTGACACGTTTCAAATTGGAATCGAGGCATTTCCTGTTGACATTATCCCGATTCCAATTGGAATTGCTCTGGTTCACACTGGAATCGTCTTGATTCCAATTGGAATTAGGGTGATTCCAACCAAAATCGTCCCGGTTTCAATCGGAATCGAGGTGATTCCAATCGGAATTGCCTCAATTGAAGCGACAAATGGCGCGTTGCAAGAGGCAGAAAACTCAATTAAGCCGTTATATTATTCAGGCCCGGCCAACGTATCCACAACCGCCGCCGCCAGCAGTGGAATCATCAGCTCATGATGACCAGTGAAATTGAAGCCTTTGCCGCCTTCGAGCGTGGGCCGCTGCACCACATTGGTGCTGGGACGATAAGCCCTGATAAAATCAAAATTCGCCGTGGTGAACCGCTTCACTTCATGCCCCAAGTTGCGCACCACAGTCAACGCCTTGAGAAAAACCTCTGGCAGCAACACTGCCGAGCCGAGATTGAGATAAACTCCGCCTTCCAGCCCGCTGACCAAACTACAGAAGACCCGGAAATCATGATGACTGCACTGGCCGATGGCCGCGCCGTCCGCCGCCGGGTGAATGTGAATGATGTCCGTGCCCATTGCCACATGCACAGTCACCGGAATATTCAGCCGCCTCGCCTGCGCCAGCAAACTCTGGCCGTTAAAGGGAAAATTCTGCTGAAGCAGCGCGTTGCCCACAGCTTCGCCCAAACCAATGCCCTCTTGCGCTCCCTGATTGATAGCTTGATTCAAGACTTCGCCAGTCTCTTTTGCGGCCCCAAAAGCTCCGCCACCAAGTACATCCGCGACCTCTTCAGAAGTTCGGCCAACCATCGCAATTTCCGCATCATGAATAATGCCCGCTCCATTCAAGGCAATCGCAGAAATAATCCCGCGCTCCATCAAATCGATCAGAATCGGAGCCAAACCGACCTTGATCACATGCGCACCCATGCCGAGTAGCACAGGCCGTTTGTTGCTAACCGCAACAGCGATGCGCGCAACAAGGTCAGGAAAATCCTTGCCTGCAAGCTGCTTGGGCAAATTAGCAATCAATTCCCGCACCGTCATATCAGGGCGGACAGGCTGGGCAAAATCCGCTACTGTCACTTTGGAATGACGACCGTGCAAAGAATAGGTATTCAGGCCGCTGAAGTCAAAAGGCGTGATATTTGGATAGCTCATCGTAAAAAAATGGTAAAATCAAGAGTAGCTGGTTTGCATTCGACTGGCAATTCTGATTTCATTGTCCCGCTCCTGTATTGCTCTGCCTGCTGGCTCTGGCCAAGGCCCGCATGTTCCCGGTTCGGTCAGATTCGTCCATGATCTCCCGGCCCATGATTTCTTCTATAATATCCTCCAAGCTGATGATCCCGGTCACGCCGCCGTATTCATCCACTACCGCAAAAAGATGTTGCCGCCGTTCAAAAAACTCCAGCATCACCTTGTGTAACGGGGCAATCTCTGGCACGAAATGGGCTGGAACCATCACCTCTTCCAGCCTGCGCTTGTAGCTGCCTGTAGCAGCCGCCTGCATGACATCGTAGCTGCGGACAATGCCAACCACATCGCTGCTACTTGTCCCGTAAACCGGCACCCGACTGTGAGCACGCCATTTTTCCTCCAGCAGAACTGCTTCAGCAATGGTCGCGTCCTTGCTCATCGTGAAAGTGACTGTGCGCGGGGTCATGACCTGCCGTACCCGCTTGCCGCTTAGAGCAATAATGTTGATGATGACCGCTTCCTGATCATGGCCAATCTCTCCGGCCTTACGGCTCAGGCGAGCCACTGAAGTCAGCTCCTCGGCTGAGACAGTCTGGCCTTTCTTTTGCGGAATCAAGCGAGTTACTGCTTGACCAACCAAGATGACCGGTTTAAGCAGAAAAACAAGAATCTGAAGAGGACGGGCGATATAGGGACCTAAAATGCCATTAAAGGCTACGCCAACAGTTTTCGGGACAATCTCCGAGAAAAGGAGAATCACAAGGGTAAAGGCCAGCGAAAACCAGAACAGATTGCCATCACCAAAAACTGTGGCAGCAGCAGCACCTGCCACTGCCGCCCCCATAGTGTTGGCAATCGTGTTGAGCGTCAGAATGGCGGCAATGGGTTGATCAATATCATGTTTTAGTTTGCGCAGTATTGCAGCAGTCTGAGGCTGGTTTTCTGCCAGCATTTCAATCCGGCTCAAAGGCAAAGAGTACAGGGCCGCTTCCAACAGGCTACAGCAGGCCGATACAAGCACAGAAAAGCTGACCGCAAGAACAAGCTCCAGCAGCATGATTTATCTCCAGCGTTGCGTATTTTGACAGGTGCAGTATCTTACTCGAAAATGAACTGTTCTGCCAATGACCTGAACAGGGTATAATAGCTGCGCTTAGACAACGTGTGAACAATTTTTCCAAAGAGAAGATAATGAAGATTGAGCTGAACAAGGATGTATTAGAACTGTTTGCCGGTGATCTGCTAGTCTATTTCCTCCGGGAGACTGGCGGCAATGCCGTGCTATGCCCCTGTAAGGTGCTGCGGCGGAACATTAAATATGCTTGGAAAAATGAAGATTTTTCTGGCAAACAAGGTGAGACGTTTCTTTTTTATCCTTCCGCAGCAAAGAAAGAACTTAAGCACAACCTCGATGCAGGCCGAGTCTTAGCTGTAGGGTTGGGTAAGATTGGCGACAACCTCGATGCCCTGCGCGAGCAACTCCGCTTGGCTGCGGGCACCGCCGCACAGCAGGTTGCTGGGCTGAAAAAAGTGAAAAGTATGTTGCTGGTGCTGCCAGAAAACACAGGTCTGCCTGATGCTGACGTGGCGGAATGTTTGAGCGAAGGCTTGCTGCTCGGCAGTTATCGCTTTGACCGCCATAAGAATAAGAAAAAGGATGATGTAATTTCTCTTCTTGAAATAGCATCTTTTCATGCTGAAAATCTGAATCCTGATGAGGTCAAACAGGGCTTACATCAAGGCGAGCGGGCAGCCAAGGCTGCTTGCACAGCCAGAGATATGGCCAATGAGCCGGGGAATGTTTGGACTCCGAAACGCTTTGCTGATTTCGGCGAAAAGCTGGCCAAAGACTATGATTTGGAATGCACAGTTTTAAACAAGCCGGAGATGAAAAAACTGGGCATGGGCGGCTTGGTCGGCGTGAGTCAAGGCTCTATTCAACCGCCCAAACTGGTGATACTCCGCTATCAAGGCGGTGGCGACAAGAAAACGCCTACCCTAATGTTGGTTGGCAAGGGCTTGACCTTTGATGCGGGTGGCATCAGCCTGAAACCGGCCCAGAAAATGGAGGAGATGAAGTATGACATGTGCGGTGGTGCAGCCGTCATCTCTGCTATGCAGGCTATTGCCGAGGAAAAGCCCAAAGGCATTAACGTGGTCGCTTTGATTCCAGCCTCAGAAAATCTGCCCTCTGGTGCGGCCCTGAAACCAGGCGATATTATCACCCATTTTGGCGGCACCACCTCAGAAATCATCAATACGGATGCTGAAGGCCGTCTCATTCTTGCCGATGCCTTGGCCTATGGTATTGAGACTTGGAAGCCAGACGCAGTGATTGATCTTGCCACCTTGACCGGGGCCGTAATTGTCGGGCTTGGTCACCATCGAACTGGTCTTTTAGCCAATGACGATAGCTTGGCCGAACAAATTCTTGCAGCAGGTGAGCGAGCTGGAGAACCACTCTGGCGGCTACCCTTGGGGCCAGAGTATTCCAAACAGATCAAATCCACAGTTGCGGATATCAAAAATAGCGGCGGCAGGGATGCAGGCACGATCACGGCAGCAGCCTATTTACAGGAATTTGTAGGCGACACGCCTTGGGCACATCTTGACATTGCTGGCACAGCTTGGGATTTCACCGAGAAAAGTTATATTCCCAAAGGGCCGTCTGGGATTGCAGTGCGCACCCTGCTCAATCTTGTCCGCAACTGGCCGACAGGTAAAAAATAATCGTTCAATTTCCTGAAAACACCATAAGGAGAATAGTATGCCAAAACGCAAGGGCATCACGGTCAGCCGTCAGATCATGGACAGCCAGCGCAGTCATCCAGAAGCCACTGGTGAACTGACCGGCCTGCTCAATGACTTGATTGTTGCGGGTAAGATTATCAGCTCTGAGGTCAATATGGCGGGGCTGGCCGACATCTTGGGGCAGTCAGGCCAGATCAACGTCCAAGGCGAGCAGGTGCAGAAGTTAGACGATTTTGCTAATCTGACCATCAAGCGGCGCATGGAGCAATGCGGTTATGTCTGCATTATGGGTTCAGAAGAGGATGAGGGAACTATTCCAGTACTAGATGGCTACGAGGGTAAATATACTCTAGCCTTTGACCCGCTGGATGGTTCTTCTAATATTGACGTGAATGTCAGTATTGGCACCATCTTCTCCATTCACCGCCGCAAAAGCCACGGCAAACAGGGTGAGCTGGATGACTTGCTGCAAAAGGGCCGTGAGCAGGTAGCAGCGGGTTATATTATCTACGGTTCCAGCACCATGCTGGTCTATACAGTTGGTGAGGGGGTGCAGGGCTTTACCCTTGACCCCAGCGTAGGCGAGTTTTTCCTTTCTCATCCTGACATTAAAATTCCAGAGCGAGCTAAATATTACAGCATCAATGAAGCCTACTCACGCTACTGGTATGACAGCACTACTGCTTATATTGAGCATCTAAAAGATCTGGATGAGAGCGGCGAGCGTTCTTACAGTTTACGTTATATTGGCTCCTTAGTAGCAGATTTTCACCGCAACCTAATCAATGGTGGAGTTTTTGTTTATCCTCGTGACCGGAAAAGTCCAGACAAACCGGGCAAGCTACGTCTCCTTTACGAAGCGGCACCTCTGGCATTTCTCGTTGAGCAGGCAGGCGGCCGGGCTATTGACGATCAAGGCCGAAATATCCTTGACGTAGAGCCGCAGGATCTGCATCAGCGCGTACCGTTAATCATCGGCTCTAAAGAAGAAGTTAATTTGGCAGAGCGGTTTTTTACGGGCAAGGTCTGAGCACATCAATATTCAAAAGGAATTTACAAGGTGGAAGAGAGCATGGGACAGGACGGCATGACAAGACGAAAAGTGCTTCTTGGTACAGGTACGTTAGCCGCAGGTGCCGCTTTAACGCACGTCAGTGGCTTGGTTAGTACCGCATCAGCTACCGGTGGTAGCTTAGAAAAATGGCCTTGGCCCTATAAAAAACTCGACCCAGAGAAAACCGCTGAAATTGCCTATAATGAGTGGTATAGAGTCTTTTGCGGTGCAGCAGTTATTAGCAGTGTTTTTGGTCAGCTTCGTCAGTTAATCGGCGAACCTTACAACTCATTTCCTATTGATGCCTTTGTCTATCTTGAGGGTGGGCAGGTGGGGTGGGGTACAATCTGTGGTGCGCCGGCCGGAGCCAATGTAGTGGCGAATATGATCATCGGCCCAAGAATTGACAGCTCAACTATCGGCCATCAGATATCTACGGATATCATGCAATGGTATTCGCAGACAGAGCTACCAGTTTACAAACCAAAAACACCAAAAGTTAAAGACAATCTACCGACCACGACCAGTAACTCTCCACTTTGCCATATTTCTGTTGGTAGATGGATGAAGGCTGCTAACAAACCTTTAGGCAGCCCGGAAAGAAAAGATCGCTGCGCTAGAGTAACTGCCAGCACAGCCTATCGCTTGGTTGAATTGCTGAATAAATGGAAAGAAGGTGGCTACGAGTCTAACACCGACTTTAATTGCGGTAAAGAATATGGTATCACTGGCCAGTTCAACTGCAATGACTGTCATGGTAATAACGTACCGCAGGCACCCCAAGAAGCTCCGCCAAAAGCCTGACTCTTCTCGCTTCCAGCGGAGTCTCAGTGCTTCGCTGGAAGGTATTTCTGGTAACGGTATTTTTCCTTGACACCATCCGTCATGTTTTGCTATATATAGGCCATCCTTTTTGGGGGATGGTCTAACGGCAAGACAGCGGACTCTGACTCCGCTTATCGGGGTTCGAATCCCTGTCCCCCAGCCAGCGTTTCTTCTTTAGTATTCTCTCCATTATTCGTTCTCTTTTTTAAAAGATAGTATTGTTTCGTTGTTGTATTGTTTTGCTCAAGACCTTAGGTCTGCTTTTCTCTGTAAATTGAGCAACTTAAGCGTGTCAAAAAAAACGCGCTTATTGACATTTTCCTTATGTTTGTGGTTTAATGAAGACATAGAGAGATGAAAATCATCTCTCAAAAATGCAGGACGCTTTCTGGTGGAGTCAGGGCTTGTTCTGGCTCAAGAAAGTTGATAAAGCCACAACTGTCGCGAGGCAGTGTCGGAAAGCTGCGGGTCTCTCTGAGACAGCCGGGTTGCCTGCTTAACCATTTAACGCCAGGAGGACATCATGAGTGCACATCGAACATTGACCAATGGACTAATCGGAGCCGCAGTATTTTTCGCAGTTTCCCTGCCTATCTCTGCCCTTGCAGGGTTGCAAGTTTCCTTTGATGATGAAGCAGAATGTAATACGTTACTAGCAGGCCAGTTCATTGAGGCTGGTGAGGTTTGTGTTGCCGTACAGGGCGATTTTCTGTCTGTCACCTACAAGACAGTGGATGGCTGGGAATTGAAAGAAGCGCACTTGTGGACAGGCCTGGATATGGCTCTGATGCCTGCAACCAAGAACGGCAATCCCAAGATAGGAAATTTTCCCTATAATTCAGGAAATATTACTGGAGCAACAAGCTATTCGTTCAATGTGCCTTTAGAAGCAGTGTTCGGCGCAGCTCCGGCTGATCTTTGCGGGCTTGGCGCATATTTAGCTGCACATGCAGCATTGCAGCGGGACAATGGTGCTGGCGGTTATGAAACTCAAACCGGCTGGGTTGACGGTGAGCAGATCACAGATAAAGGTAGTTGGGCGATGTACTCCTCGCTGCTGTTTACCTGTCCTCCTGACCCTGAAGTAGCTGTCAATCAGGAATGCAGCACTGAGACGGCCTACGCTCTAGGAGAGAGAACATTCATCGAGATCGGTGCCACAAAGAGCCGCTGGGGCTGGGAGCTGGAAGTTAATGACGGAGAAAGCCGCAGTGTTGATATTTATGCCGGTGCTGGTCAGAACGACATCAGCAAAGGAACCTTGGTTGGCCAGCTACTGGTTGAGCGGGATGATGAGCTGATTAAAGTTCGTTACGAGATGTTAGACGGTTTCACTATGGATGAAACTCATCTGTATGTAGGAACAGAGCATCTAAAAGATATTGCCCCTGGCAAATACGGCAACCAGAATGATCTGACCAATGCTACAAGCGATGAGTACACAGTCACAGTTGATGGTGCAGACCCAAATCTGCCTCTGTATGTAGTTGCCCATGCAGTAGTTAATGTATGTGAATAAACTAGAAGTTAAGCTCTTCACTTGAAAAGAGGCGAATCCGAAAGGGTTCGCCTCTTTTTTTACTTTTTTTCTCACCAGTTATCTGGGCAGCAATTTCCCAAAACGCCAAGACTTGGGGCGATTGAACCTTCTTCTTCATAACGCAGATTGCAATAGAAAAAGGTGCTAACTTCGGCGAGGGAGCAAGCTGTTTCACTTGATCCTGTGTTGGGCTTTTATCTAAGACAAGTTGAGGCACAACTCCTACTCCGCAGCCAAGACCAACCATCGTAATAATAGCTTCATTGCCAGCTACTTCAGCGTAAATATTCGGCACAATTTTTTTCTCGGCAAACCATCGTTCAAGGCGTTGGCGACTGAGGCCACTGTCGGGCATGATGATTGGTGTTTTTTGCCAGTCAACTGTGCTGTTATTTATTTGATAACAGACAGTATCTGGATAATGAGTTGGTTCAATAAAGATGAGCGGCGTTTCTGTGAGCCGTAAGACTTCTAAACGTTCAGGGAGTTTTTCAGGAAGCGCAGCAATAGCAAGGTCTGTCTCTCTATTCTGTAGCCTTGTTAGTGCCTTCGCTGCATCTCCAGTTTGGAGTTTAATATGAACATTTGGATAAGCGGCTCTAAACTGCTGAAAAATACTCGGCAATACCGAATAGGCTGCTGTGACCGAGCAGTACAGCGAGATCGTCCCTCGCAGGTCGCGGCTGCGGGCCAGCTGAACCTGTAGCTGTTCCCGCCGCTGGAGCACGTCCTCAGCATAGGCAAGGACATACTCCCCAGCTTGGGTCAATGAAACCGAACGATTATCGCGGACAAAAAGCTGCTCGCCCAATTCCTCTTCCAGTCGTTGCACAGTACGAGTTAGGGCAGAGGGCGATATGTTGCAGGCGCGGCTGGTACGGCCGAAATGAAGCCCTTTGGCAAGGTGGCTGAATAGGCGGAGGGTCTGGATATCCATAGGCAAGAAGTAGTGCGATGCAAGAGTCTATTGCATTATTTGCAACAATATATCCCGAACAAATCACTTTACGCAATGATCTGAATAGGTAATATAGCATATATCTTTTTGAAATCAATTCAACAACGGAGAATCATTATGGGTAACTATTTCAACACCCTGCCTTTACGCCTACAGCTCGACGAACTGGGCCGCTGCCGTTTCATGGATGCCTCAGAGTTCAACGGGGTAGAGGCACTGAAGGGCAAGAAGATCGTTATTGTGGGTTGTGGTGCCCAAGGGCTGAACCAAGGACTGAACCTGCGCGACAGCGGCCTTGATGTGTCCTACACCCTGCGCAAGGCAGCTATTGACGAGAAACGGTTGTCGTGGCAGCAGGCTACGAAGAACGGCTTCAAGGTTGGTACTTACGAAGAAATGCTGCCTGATGCCGATCTGGTCATCAATCTTACCCCGGATAAACAGCATTCCAACGTGATTAAGGCGGTTATGCCGCTGATGAAGAAGAACGCCTGCCTTTCGTATTCGCATGGCTTCAACATTGTTGAGGAAGGAATGCAGGTTCGGGAGGATATCACGGTTCTTATGGTAGCTCCCAAGTCCCCTGGAACCGAGGTACGCGAGGAGTACAAGCGCGGTTTTGGTGTACCGACCTTGCTGGCCGTGCATCGGGAAAACAATCCACTCGGTATTGGTTGGGACATTGCCAAGGCTTATGCCTGCGGCACTGGTGGAGATCGGGCCGGTTGTCTGGAGTCCTCCTTTGTGGCTGAGGTCAAGTCCGACCTGATGGGTGAGCAGACCATTCTCTGTGGTATGCTCCAGACCGGCTCGCTGCTTTGCTTTGACAAGATGGTTGAGCAGGGCATGGATGCGGCCTATGCGGTCAAGCTGATTCAGAACGGCTGGGAGACTGTGACCGAGGCCCTGAAGCACGGCGGTATCACCAACATGATGGACCGGCTGTCCAACCCGGCGAAACTGCGGGCCTTCCAGCTTGCCGACGAGATGAAGAGAATCCTCAAGCCGCTCTTCTGCAAGCACATGGACGACATCATGTCTGGGCATTTCTCCGAGACCATGATGCAGGACTGGGCCAATGATGATGCTGACTTGCTGCGCTGGCGGAAAGAGACCGGCGAGACTGCCTTTGAGAAGACCGAAGCCGCAGACGTGGCTATTAGCGAACAGGAGTATTTCGACAAGGGCATCCTGATGGTAGCGATGGTTAAGGCGGGCGTAGAGCTGGCCTTTGACACGATGGTTTCCGCAGGTATTAAGGAGGAATCAGCCTATTACGAGTCCCTGCACGAGCTGCCGCTGATTGCCAACCTCATCACCCGGAAGAAGCTGTATGAGATGAACGTGGTTATTTCTGATACAGCGGAGTATGGTTGCTACCTGTTCAACCACGCGGCCTATCCGCTGCTGCAAGACTTTATGAAGACCGTGGGCGCTGACGTGATTGGCAAGGGCTTGGAGCAGAAGGACAACCATGTCAGCAACGTGGACTTGATCAAGGTGAACAAGACTATCCGTAGCACTGGTATTGAAGCTGTCGGTGCAAAGTTACGCGGGTATATGAGCGCGATGAAGGCGATTATTTGAGGTTGGTTGCCGTTACCGGAATTGTAGGGTCACGGCGCGCCGTGACCCTACTACTACAATATTCCCTCCATGAAAAGAACGATATACATCGAAACGAGCGTCATCAGCTACTTGACTGCGGAAATGTCAGAAAATATCCGAATAAGCAGTCACCAGCTTGTCACACATGCTTTCTGGAAAACGCTTCCGAACTATAGTGTTTTTATTTCAGACACTGTTGTCATGGAAGCATCGTGTGGCGATGCAGGGAAGGTGCAACGTCGGCTTTGGGAAATCCGTGACTTTTCTGTTCTTGACACAGACGCTAAGACGCAAGAGTTGGCAAAGTCGCTTGTCAGAGAAAAGGCGGTTCCTGAAAAATGCCCAGAAGATGCAGTTCATATTGCTGTGGCAGCAGCACATGATATAGAATTTATCGTCACTTGGAACTTCAAGCACATCAACAATCCGTTCATGATGCGCAAAATAAGCAGTGTTGTAACGAAGCATGGCTGCTCCATGCCCGTAATCTGTTCACCAGAAGAATTCATGGAGGCGGAACATGATTGATCCGATCATAGAGGAAGTCAGGAAATATCGGGATGAACACGCCCGTAGATTCAACTACGATTTAGACATGATTTGCGAAGACCTGCGCAGTCGGCACGCCCAGAATTTGGAGCGGCTGAAACAGATAAGAACAACCGACAAGACTAATACGCTGGATGCGAGACCATCGGCGCGACCTTGCGCGGATATATGAGCGCGATGAAGGCGATTATTTGAGAACCCGGGAGACAGGAACGGCCAGACGGTTCAAGGGCAGGCTGATGGCCTGTTTTGGCGCAGCCGCCCTTGTCCTTGCGCTGCCCAGCCTAGCATCCGCGAATATTCCACCCGGATTAGAGAACATCATTGTCTTCGGCCTGTCTGCGGGGCTGGTGGCAGGTGTCGTCGTCTGGGTTATCTTGGTGAAAAAGCTGCGGGCAAAGGGTGCGTTCTCACGTCCTGTCCTTGTGCTGATCTGCCTGGCCGCGTTGCCGATGGCCCTGCTGCTTGGGATTCTTGTGCCCCTGCTGCTTGGACTTGTTGTCGGCATCGCAATCGACGGTGTCTTTTTCGCAATAGATTTTGTCGGTATCGCCTTCTCATGGCCCTGAGCTGACTGAAAGCGGCTGCGCAGCCTGTCGAGTTTCCTTCCATCGCCGATGTGATCTTCAAGAGTATCGCATCGGCGATGCTTCTTACCCTACCTTCACATCCACCAGCCTGCCGTCGTAGTCATTGCTGACCATCGTCTTCAAGGCGGCGTAGTTGTCCACCCGGATACTCAGGCTGCTCCCCGCCCTCCCTGCTTCTCCTAGAAAAGCATCGCTCGATCTCATCCTACGGCCTCGCTCGATGTCGTAGGACGAGATCGAGCGAGGTATTTTATGAGATCGAGTGAGGTCTTGATACGAGATCGAGCGAGGCTTTCTAACGAGGTCGAGCGATGCTTTTTTCCGGCCACCCGTTATGCGGCGGCAGAAGCAAAACGCGGGCATGGATACGTCCAGTTCCTTGGCCCTTTAAGGTGTTCCGAACCCACCACTCAAAGCCTGCGGGTCTGCCTGAATATTCATTGCTGGCGGTTCGATAACAACAACAGATAACTCGGCTTGCGCGTTATTGCAGGGAAGTTCTGTATCATCCTCAACCGTTAGCCGAACACGATACTGGCCCGGCTTTGTAAAGCTGTGCTGAACAAACCAGCCTTCTGCCTGCTGGCCATCGCCGAAATCCCAGTGCAGCTTGTTGATCACGCCGTCCTCATCCCTGCTCTCGGCCGCAGAGAAATGAAGCAAGGTATTGAGCAGCACAGCCTGCGGGCTTTCAAAGTTCATGGCCTTGCCAGCCACGCTCCAGCGAATGCGCGGCACAGGCGGCTGGTTTATTTTGATCTCTTGGCTGCTCTCGGAGCTGTTACACACGGTGTTCTTGCCAGTTCCAACCTTGAGCTGCACGGTATAGCGACCCACTCTGTTATAGCTGTGCCCTACCGAGACTCCGGTGCTGCTCATGCCATCGCCAAAGTCCCAGTTATATTGGCCGTTCTCACCATTCGCTGCTGCTGCTTCTGAGGCATCAAAGGCCACAGCCGTGCCAATGCAGCCATCACTTGCCTTGAAGTCTGCCCGTGGTGCGGCAATGACCTGCACCTTGCGTTCATCTTCGGCCTGATTATCGCAGTGGCTGAGTTCAGGGGTTCTGACAGTCAATCTGGCAAGATACAAGCCGGGTTCTTTGTAGATATGATTTGTTTTTGCTTCTACATCAGAGCTGTTGTCGCCGAAATCCCAGGTAGAGCTAATAATGGGCCGCTCGCCGCCGCTGGAGGCCGTGCCGTCAAAGGCAACCGGCGCATTGCTACAGACCTCAATATCCTCACCAGCTCTGGCTACTGGTGCGGCAATGAGCTGAATATTCTTCCGGGCATGGCCTGCGTTACAGACTAACCCTGAATCATCGAGCACGGTCAGATTGATCTGATAATCGCCTGCCTTTTCATAAACTCGAACCGGGCTGACCCCTTCAACCTCTTGGCCAGCACCAAGATCCCAGAGATAGCGCAGCGGCCCGCCCTCTGGGTCACGGGATAACGAGGCATCAAAGAGTACATGCTCACCAACGCAGAACAGCTCGCCATCTGTGCGGATCACTGCTTTGGGCTGATTATTGATCTGCACTGTGATTTGCTGAAAATCAGTGCTGTTGCCTAGCCCAGTCTTGTCATCCACCTGCAAACGAACTGGATAGAGACCCGGAGCAGCAAACTGGTGACTGACAGCAACGCCTTGGCCTGTGCTTTGGTCGCCAAAATCCCAATGATAGGCAAGCGGGTCTTGGTCGGGGTCTGTGCTGGCCGAGCCGTCAAAATGGACAAACTGTTCACAGGTCGTCACATCCTTGCCTGCCTCGGCCTTGGGTGGAAAGTTGACCGCCACGGTCTGCTTGGCTGTGGCGGTGTCGTTCGCTGCGCCGCTGTTATCCTGCACCGTCAGCACAGCCTGATAACGGCCCGGTTCAGGATACACATGCTTCACCTGTTTGCCCTCGCCCTTGCTCTTGTCGCCGAAATCCCAATTGTAGGCGGTGATGCTGCCGTCTACATCAGCCGACTCCGAAGCATCAAGCAGAACTTCCTTGCCCGGTTCAACACGCGGCAACGTTTGCATCCGAGCAACAGGCTGACTGTTGACTGTCACGGTCAGATAATCGCTATGGCTCGCACCATCGTTGTCCTTGACGATCAAACTAATCCGATACTGGCCCGGCTGGTCAAACTGATGCGAGAACTTTGCTGCTGCGTATTGCTGATTCTGTATCTGCCAAGTATATGAGCTGATCGTTCCATCAGGATCCACAGAGCGGCTGCCGTCAAAATGGACAGTGCCGCCCGGTGCAATAAGCTGATCTGGTCCTGCATCAGCTACTGGCGGCGCATTAACTCTGATCTCCTGCTGCGCTGACTGCGTTGCGCTGGCACAACCAGACGCATCAGTCACATGGAGTTGCACCGTGTAGGTGCCGGGCAGAGGATAGACATGACTGACGTTTACGCCTTCAGCCGTGCTGCCATCGCCGAAATCCCATTGGTAGGCAATGATCTTGTCGTCTGCATCGCTTGACTTGGAAGCATCAAAGGCAACCTCGCTGCTGTTCACCACTTCAGGCATGGTGATGACCGGCACGGGCGGCGCATTAACGCGCACCGTCTCTTCGCAGGATTGCTCGGCATTGCTGACCCCTGAGTCATCCTTTGTCGTCAGACGAACTGTGTACAGACCGGGTTTTTTGTAGGCATGATTGACCTGCTCTCCGTGGGTCGTTGTACTATCACCAAAATTCCACGTATAGGAACTGATCTTGCCGTCTACATCACGAGATTTATCACCGCTAAAGGAGATCTTGGATTCAGCAGCAGTAACTAAATGAGAAGCCGTGATGACCGGCTCCGGCGCGGCATTGATGACAATGGTGCCAACAGCCTCGCTGCTGCCATTGCTCAGACCTGAATCATCCTCAACCTCAAGCCGGACAGTATAAACGCCGGGCTGCTGCCAAGCGTGTTTGACCGTCTCGCCCTTTGCACCGAAATTCCACGTATAGGCTGTGATTGTGCCGTCACTGTCCAAGGAATCGCTGGCATCGAAGAGCACTTCTTCGCCCGGTGCGGCTACCTTCTTCAAGGTGAATTTGGCTAACGGGGCCGCGTTGATCAGGATGCTGTGATGAACTTGATCGCTTGTACACAGACCCGGCCCGTTGTCTTCCACGAGCAGGCGCACGTTATACAAACCGGGACGGGCAAAGCTGTGTTCTATAGTCGGGCCGTTGTCTTCTCGATCTTTGTCGAAAATCCAGCGATAACGAATCAGCTTGCCGTCTGGGTCAGCAGAGCCGCTGCCATCAAAGAGCACCTTTGCTCCGAGAGCGGCACTGGCTGGAGCAGCAATCCGAGCCTTGGGCTGGGCGTTGATTGTCACCGGAACTTGCAAGCTGGCTTGGTTGGCAACAAAGCCGGAGTCGTCCTGCACCGTAAGGCTGGCGATATACTTGCCCGGCTGTTTAAAATCATGAGTGATTCTACTGCCGGTGGCGGTGCTGCCATCAGCAAAATGCCACTCGAATGCAAGCTGGTCATCGTCTTTATCCACAGTGTCAGAGGCATCCAGCACCACTGTGTTACAGGCGGACAGCGGCGTGACCAAGACTTTTGGCTCCGGCACATGATTGGTAGGAGCAAGAAAGGGCGGCAGTTCGAAGGGAATCGCGTTCCCCTGATCATCTTCCAGCCAGAGCTGAACATAATTCACTTTGGTTGAGGAGAGCACTACGGCAGCAGGTTGGCCCTTTTCTCCCTCCAGCAGAGGCAGTTTGGCAAAGTCCGCAGTGTCATTGTTTGAACCTTTCAGGGAAACCTTTGGCCGCAGCGGGGAGGAGAAATGAATATGCCCTCCAAAATTGGCCGCATCCGCATCAAAGTTAGTGATCTTGAGATACTGACTTGCAGCAGGCACGGTGAAGCGGATTTCCGTATCTAAGGATGGCGCGTCCGGCACCTGCACATTCACTGCTGGCGCGGAGAGACGGAGACCCGGAATTGCCGTGTTTTTCTTTTCGTCTGCTGAGATGAAGAGCTGAAACTTGTTGCTGCCTAGGCCAGCAATGCCATCCACGATCAACTGAAAGAGAATCCGCCCGTCCGGGAGTTTGCCGTCCGCAGGATCAAGCGCAGCAATGCTACGCCAGCGATTGTCATAGAACTGGTTTTCGCCCAGCTCTAATGAAGCCAGTGGCTCGTCGCTCTTGCGCAGTTCTTGCTTGATATTCTCGCCGCCGTACACAAGGTAGCGCGTCTTGGAGTTCTTGTAGTCAAGATCAAGCGTGCCGCCAAAATCAGCATCAAAGATGCGGACAAAGAGTTTGTCTTGATAACTACCGTCCACAGTGAAGTAGAAGACAAAACGCTGGAAATTCTCTTCAGTGACTTCCGGGCCGGTGCTGATGAAATAGTTTTGCTTTTCTGCTGCCAGTGCATTGCTTGCGGCGAGCAGCAGCAAGAGGATGATCAAAGAACGCATAAAAGCTCCGGCAGCGGATGGAGTGTTCTGATGAGCAGGTGTCAGTATCATAGCTTCAATTTTCAAGTGTTATCATTGCCCTATCAGCACTAAACAGATGAAGATTACTCTGCCCTTTTTAACAGATCCAATACAGCAAGAAATTCTCTCGGTTCATGAACAGGCAAAGAAGCGTTTGTAAAATCCTTGATGTTTCTGCTAATAATATGATGTACTCCCGCATGAACAGCCGCTTCGTGAAGTACCGCATCTTCAAAGTCTTTAAATCCAGCGGCAAAGGCATTTTCAAGGACTAGCCGATTGACTGGAGCTATGGCGAATAAAGAAAGCAGAGATTGAATATGGCGGGAAGCGGCTTCCGCACCAAGTATCTTTGTGCTGAGATAATGGATTGTGGTTATTGTGGTTGCACAGGAAAAACCAACTATTTCCGACTGCTCCACTTTTGCCATAAGGATGGCCGCATCTCTTGAGAATGGCTCTCTGTCCAGCAGCACATCCAAAATTATATTGGTGTCAAAGAGAACTTTCATAAGTATTTTTCTTCCAAGTACTTTTTATAGTCTTCTTTGTCTGTGCCGCTTCCTTTCAGCACGCCTTTAAGGGATTGAACCGTCGGTGGTAGTGGCACTTCCTTTTCTATATTGTTGTTTTTAAGCATCTGGAAGAAGTCAGAGACAATACGGGACATAGATTTACCGGTTCTTGCAGAATATTCTTTAGCTGATTCAATCAGGCTCTCGTCCAGATGCAGAATTAACTTTGTGTTCATAGCAGTTCTCCTGTTTTTAGAGGCGAAGACTCATTCGTCTTCCTTAATCTCCAGACAACACAATTCTCTCTATTGCCCCACCAGCACATAAGGCGACCAGTCTTGCACCGGCCTGCCGTCGTGGATGAACTTCAGTCGGGTTTGATGCAGAGCCTCTGCCGGGCTGATGCTCTTCTCCGAACTGAGCCACTTGTCATAAAAGGTTTCCATGAAGTCCTGCGAAGATTTGTCGCCGACCGGGGTGAGGGTCATAAGAACGTTCTTGGCCCCGGCAGTGCGGAAGGCGCGCACCAAGCCATATACCCCTTCGGAGTAATCGACCACGCCTTTGCCAGTGTCGCAGGCGGAGAGAGAAACCAACTCTGTGCCGTGCAGGTTGAGGATAAGTGAGCAGTGCAGGAAAACAACATCGTTCTCTTTTAGATGTTGCTTTCAAATCAAAAGTTACATCAACTCTATCGTTTCTTGAGCTGATGTAGGTATTCCACCAACCTGTATACCTTTGTTGAGGGCATATCAGTGTCGCCGCTCTTGCAATGTGATTCGACCTGCTCGGCATTTTTAATTGCTTTTGGGATACGCGTTTTGACGAGCTGATAAATTTCTTTCATCCCTCCTTTTGTGTAGGATGGGATGTGCTTCTTAAGGTAGTCAATCACATTTGCACAGATCGAACCATGCCCAGTATCAAAGTTTTTTGTGGTGTACGTAAAGTGAAGCAGAAGCCAAAATTCAAAACAGGGCACAGAAGTGACCGCCTTAACCGGGCATCCCCGCTTTCCTTTTTTTTGCTGTCCGAGAATAATATCAAGTGCCTCCTGATAGCTTTCGTGCTTATCCTTATCAAAAACACAATAGACTTGATCATACTGCTCGCCTGTTTCTCTGTCCGCTTTTTTGTACTCTTCCAAGGCAAAATCGACCACATTGCGGGGCGATGAACCAGCGGTATTTTCTGCAATTATGATATTGGCCGTGTTTAGTTGCAGATCATCAATCAAGGCTTTGAAGTAATCAGGTTCGGTCTTCTTGCCTTCGCAGACAATAAGCACTCGATCATAGGGAGATCTTTTGGCCTGTTTCCGTTTATGGGCAGCAATATTTTTGGCTCTACGTTGATGAAATAGCTTATCGCTCTTGCCCATTAAAATTTGACCTCCCCTATATACGGCAGGGCACCGAACCTCCCTTGGAGATAGCCTTTTTCAAGAGCCTCTTTTTTTCGAGGATGAAAATCTGACAAAGGGTAAAGTTGCGTTGCCTGCTGGTCGTCTTTTTCCATGAACCAAATCTGATCCCGGCGTAGAATTTTTGCGTCCAGAATAGAAGTATCATGGGTCGAAAAAACAAGCTGCCCGTTCTGCTTATTGGATACAGAATTATGGATCACGGAAAGTAAAAAGCGTACAAGATATGGGTGAAAACTGTTGTCCAATTCGTCAATGATTAACACTCGTCCATTCTTTAACATGTCTAGCCAAGGCCCAGCATAGGCAAAAAGTTTTCGAGTTCCGTCTGATTCCTCTTCAATGGGAAGCAGACAGCTACTTTTTGTTTCTTTAATATGATGTTTAAAGAAAACTTTTTTAAATCTCTTTATTAGGTTCCTCTGAACAGCTTCTCTAACTTCATCAGGCATATCATCAGGAAATTTAATTTGATTAATTTCAGCTTCCTTAACCTCAATTCCCTCTACCTCGATCCCAGCTTCTTGTAAAAAATGGAGAATATATTTTTCATCGTTTTCGCAGTATTTCACTGTAAATTCTGGGCCTATTTGTTGTCCATGTCTGATGACAACCAATTCATGAAACCAAGTTAAAACAGGTTTTAGCTGCTCACTGTTTAGCTGTACTGCGGTGGAAAGAAAAAGAGCATTTGCGCGAGTCGACTCCTGCCATGTTTTTTTCTGGCCGGAAAATTTGGGGCCAAAATACCACTCTTCCTTTTCTGTTTTCGGGTTGTAGGCGCGCTCAAACCATCGTTGTGCCCGGTTGCTTGGATAGGCAAACAACCATTCATGGGTCACCCTTTTTTTCGTAACAGCAAAACCATATTGATAACGAATGTCATCCTGAAGAAAAAAAACCTCAAATTCACTTGCTGTCTCTCCTCCGTTTGGGTGAAGAAGGAAAGGTTTGTTTGTGATATGTTCACCTTCCTGAGTCTCTTTTGAGGAACGGGAAACAAACTCTCGCATGAAATCAAGTGCCTTGATAAGATTGCTTTTTCCGGCTCCATTGGCTCCATATATGACGGACGATCTAAGTAGCCTCGGTAATCCTTCTACAGGCGGAATAAAGGAGTTCTCTTCCTGAAGTTCCTTTGTTGCTCCAGCAGCCATGCTCAAAGTTTGGGAACCCCAGAATGAACGATAATTTTTGACACTGAATTCGATAAGCATAGAAAGTATTTGTTTGTCGGTCCGGCTGAGTGGAAAGGCAAATTGCCCTCAATTAATTTCAAGTGAATTAATGCATAAAAAATACATTTTTTTGCGATTAAATTCAACTAAACTCCTAGCATCAAGTTTTTATCAGTCCTGCTGAGTTCATCACAGGCTCGTATCCTGCCATCATCATGCTGGAAGCAGACTTTTTTTGCATTGATCTCCTCCCATGCCGCATCTGGAATAAACGGCTGTTTGTTGCACAAGATGCTTGTTTTGATCCTCCCGCCAATCTTTTGGCAATACAACTTCAATGCGCCATCTTTTGTGTTTCTGAAAGAGACTTCCTTCAGTTCCGCCTGAGCCAATCCTGCCACCAGCAGCAGAAGAGCTGGGGCAAAGAGAATAACAGAATATCTTTTCATAATTAGACAGTTTTTATAGCAGTTTGTTTGTTCTCACGCACCGTAGCCAGCACCCGCTCAAAGGCGGCCTTGGTAAAAGGCTTTTCAATAAAATCGTTCATGCCTGCCTCAAGACAGCATTGCTGGTCTTCCTCCATCACATTGGCCGTGATGGCCACAATCCACGGCTGCTGCTCAGGCGCAACTTCCGCCCGAATGCGTCGGGTTGCCTCCAACCCATCCATTATCGGCATGTTGACATCCATGAGCACAAGATCATACGCATTTTCATGCAGGGCTTTGATTGCCTCTGCGCCATTATCAACAACATCAGCAACCACGTCAAATCTTTTCAAAAAGGTACGAATCAGCATCTGATTGCCTAGGTTGTCATCAGCAGCCAGAACACGCAGCGGAGTCTGTTCAAGAGAATCAGCGGCTGCGCAGGCGTTTTCCTCTCCATGACAGGAAATAGCGGCGACTTTAGATGCCCGCCCTTGCGCACTCGCTAAGACATGAACCAGCTCTTTCGTGGTCAAGGGCTTGTTGATCAGCAGCGGCTCTGTTCCCATAGGCAGAAAGAAACGTTCATATTCCGTTGCATGGACAGGATAAGCAAGCAAGATAGGCGGTTTGGGAAACGCCGTGATGACTTGCTTGAGTCGCGCTCGGCCTTGCTCATCCAAACGGTCAAGAGCAGCATCGTCAACAAACAGCAGATCAACTTGTTCAGAGCTGTCTGAAGGAAGAACAAACTGAGCAAACGCCGCAACAGAAGCAGAAATCGTCTGCAAGCCAAGAAACTGCAAAGACTTTCTCAATGCCTCTGCCAAGGCCGCGTTGTTGATCAGCAGCAGGATGCGCTGGCCAGCAAAGGATAGAGCGGGCAAATCCATCCAGGTTGCGGGCTGCTCATCGGCAATTCGTAACGGGACAGTAAAGGAAAAACAGGTGCCTTGGCCCGGCTCGCTTTCTACCTTAATGCGCCCACCCATCAGCTCTGTAAGCTGGGCGCAGATATTGAGACCAAGACCAGTGCCGCCGTATTGTCGGGAAGTTGAAGCCTCGGCTTGGCTAAAGGAACGAAAAAGTTTGTTGATATTTTCTGGTGCAATACCAATGCCAGTATCACGGACGCTATAGGTCAACGTCGTCTCGCTGGCATCAGCACAGACAGCAACCACGACCTCTCCCTTTTCCGTAAACTTCAGGCTATTGCCCACCAAGTTCAGCAGCACCTGTTCAATGCGGGCCGAATCACCAAGGATCCGGCAGGGCAGTTGCGGGTCAATGTCAGCAATCAGTTCAAGACCCTTTGCTCCAGCCTTGGGACTCATCAGGGTTAGCACCTTTTCCACACTGCTGTGGAGCAGGAAAGGACGTTCTTCTACTTCCATCTTTCCGGCCTCAATTTTGCTAAAGTCAAGGATGTCGTTGATCAAACGAATGAGACTGTTGCCGCTTGTATAGATAACGGAAGCAAAATTATGCTGTTCCTTACTGAGTTTGGTATCAAGAAGGATCTCAGCCATGCCAATGATCCCATTCATGGGAGTACGAATCTCATGACTCATAAAGGCAAGGAATTTAGCCTTAGCCTGAGTCGCATCTTCAGCAGCCTCCTTGGCCTTGCACCAAGCATCTTCAGCCCGAACAATGAAACGGGAGAAATACCAAGAGAAGACTACAGAAAAAATCACACTCAGGACAAGAGAAAGAGCGATATTAATTAGAATGTTCCGGCGGGCTTCTAAAACCAAGAGATAGATGGAATCGTGGCGATCAATCAGCACCGCAGCAAAATTAATCGACTCTGCCACATCATAATTACCAACATAGCTTGTTCCGTTATAGTCAAAGCGTTCTAACTTGGAAACTCGTGCTAAAGCCGTATGATGCAGGCTCTCGCCAATATCATTGACTAAAGGATAGGTGAGTCTCTCGCCTGTTTTGAAATGCGCCTTGCTGCCCGCATATAAGACAGTGCCCTGCGCATTGACAATATAGACTTCTGTAGATTGATTTTCGCTCCTTAATTCGGCCCCTGCACCAATGCGCTGAAGAGCCGCAGAAATCTGAAAAACGCAGTGGAGTTGGATTGTTTTTCCGCTTGAGTCAACAACGAATACATCTGCTGGCAGCAAAACCTCTGTTCGGTCAGCACGTTGAATAAAGACCGGGGCACAGAACGCCATTTGTCTTGGTTTATTAGGAATACAAGAGTCTGTGAGCATCTTGCGTACGCTTTCAGGGGCAGCAGCAGAAAGCTCGGCGATTTTTTCGTTTTTCAACAAATACAGGGGCGGCCCGTTACTACTGCGGAGAACTCCGGCTAACAGTTCCTCTGACTGACTAAAAAAGGTATCCAGCAGATTATTGCGTTCTATGGAGTCTGTATTGTTGATAAGAATGCTCGTTAGCTGCTCAAAACTTGCTTTCCAGATCAAGTTATTCATCTGATCAACCTGAAGAGTGATTTGCTTGCTCACCAGAGAAAATTCATTGTTCAATGAGCTGGTGAGCTGGTTTTCTACATTGCGCAGCAACTTCCAAGCAACAATACTGTAGGGGAGAATGCCGACCAGCAGAAAGGAGAAGAGAAAGGCATTGAAGAGAATCTTTTTATTAAAATGAGTTAGCTGCATGGTGCTTTAACCCCCTGAGCTAGTGACAGTATTACCAAGCATGTCCTGTGCTTGAATTTCCCGTACCTTCACAGCACCAGCGACACCGGGTAAAATAAAAATGCTGCCAACAAAGTCTTTGCCTGTATTTCTAAGCATACCTTTAAAAAGCTGTCCGTTGACTTGGATAACAAAGGAACCGCTCTTGGCCACGCCAACGCCTGTGTCCTCAACCTGGACTGTAATCTGAACAACTTCTCCGCCTTTTGTGATGGCAGGTGAAAGTTTTGTGCTGAGAATCTTTGGTGGCGTTGAATCGCGGAGGATGCTGGTCTGCCAAATACTTTGGTTGCCTGCCAGATCTTCGGCAGTGAGGAGCAGTTCGTTCTTGCCCTCAAGCAAAGGAACAGCTTCCTTGAAATTTCTCTTATTAAGCAAAGTAACCTGCTTCCCGTTAAGGCTGAGTCGTGCTTTTTCAGAAAGAGTGCCTCGCAAAACAATCTGTTTGGCTGATGTTGTGTGCTCAATATTGTTGCTGATCTCAATCTGAGGAGGATGCTGATCAACAAGCACCTGAATCTGAAGTGTTTCGCTTTTGCCAGCCGCACTCAGAGCCTCTACCTCAACCGTATGCTCCCCTTCCGTAAGATGAAGCAAATAGGTGAAGGCTCCAGCAGCCTGTACCGGTTTCTTGTTGATCAGTAAATGAGCACCTGCCACAAGCTGGCCAGAAAGTACCACCTCTTCTGTTTTGCTGATGATTCGTTCAGGGCTGGTCAATTGCACAAGTTTGCTCTCTTGTTTGAGACGTACAGTGCGTTCCACAGTGCTGAAATTCCCTGCCTTGTCCACAGCTTCTGCTGTAATCACCAAACTCTTTCCAGCAAGAGAGAGTTTATGGCGAAATTGACCAGCAGCATCAGCATGAACCTCTTGGCCATTGATGCGCAGTAAAGCTGTTTTTTCTACCTCACCATGAACTTCAATCTCTTGATCCGCAATCACAAGATCTTTCTCTGGATAGTGCAGCACAAGGAAAGGTGGCTGATTATCAAGATCAACAACGAATTGGATTGGTTCTGAGTAGGTGCCAAGGCAGCCGTCCTGATCAATTGTTTGGATTCTGAAGAAATAGACACCGCTGCTAGGAACTTGCCACTCAAAGCTCTGACCAGCCATTCTTTCTGATACAAGTAATTCGTTAAAATTTGCACTACGGCTAATTTCGAGATGATACCCTTGGGCAGCAGGAATAGCTTTCCACCTTATACCGAGCAGCGAAGCATAGAATTTTTGTTCTGCCTTTGGAGTCAGGACAGGCGGTGGTGGCAAGAGTTCCTTTGGCATACTAGGTTTTGCCCCAGGCAGGATCTTGGTTCCCTGATTCTTTTTCACCGTCACTTGGCTGCCTCGTGCTTTAACGTCAATTTCCCCGTCGTAATTGGCAATCCGGGTAACGTTTTTCTTGTCACGGGAAGCAACAAAGCTGCGTGAACGAACATCTGTGGTGATGTCAGGTAGATTTATCGTAAATTGTTTGTTCTGATTCAGTGAGGCAAGATGCACCGCAATATCTCCCTCAATCATAGAAACAGTATTATTATACGAGGAACGAAGTACGTTTTTTTCCATACTACCAATCGCAACCAGCGCATGTTCATCAAGCATGATCTGGCTTTGATCGCTGAATTTGATTGTACAATGAGAATCAGCCAAGGTGCGAACCCGTTCCCGTTCTACAAATTTCTGATCTAGCGCAGTGTCTTGCCAGTGTAACGTATCAGGTGGACGATTTTGTACCGTCCCTACCTTTGTCGCCAGCCACGCTTCCACAGAACGTGTTTGCGTATCTTTTGCCTTGGCAAGGGCCGTACGTGCCTTGGCTTCTGCCAAGGTTGCCTGTTGTACAGCTTCCTCTAACTGACCTTTCTGGAGCAAACGCAAGGCCTGGTCGCGCAAGTGAATTGCCTCAGTAATTTCTTTATCCGCCAGCAAAGCAGCTCCTTCGCTGTTCGCCTCACTGATGAGCAAGGCAGTTTGGGCAAGAACTTGGTGGAGCTTGTTGTACAAGGCTATAGGAACACGTAGAGAAGTGCCTGCGGAGACCGCATCAGAATTTTCAATCCCATTGCAGTGCAGAAGAATTCTCCACGCATTCTTATCACCAAACAAACGCTCGCTTATTTGGCGCAGGGATTCATTCTTTGTGAGCGTAATTTGCACATCACCATTGGCCGCAGAAAGAATCTTATTTGGCCAGCAGAATGTACAGAGAATGAGCAGGATAGTGCAGACGCTGCTTGTTTTATTTTTAGACATACATGTCAATCAGTTGTTCTTCTCAACACTGTTCAAAAACAGATGAAAGCCTAAGTAAGTATACTGCGTTGATTCTAAAACTGTATGTGGCAAGATGGACGAGTGCAATGATTTTTTTGCTCTAAGTAGAGAATATTGTGCGGGGAGGGTGCTCTTGGCCTTACTGTAGCCAAGTCGAGTTAGGCAAGACGCGAACGGAGAGCAGCGCAGTCGTTGCGGACAGCAGTCATCAAGCCATGATCAGCAAAGCTATAGACTGTCTCGCCTGCACCGATGATCAGGTGATCAAGCAGATTGATGTTCATGAAGGAACAGAGCAGAAAGAGCGTGCGGGTGAGCTGTTCGTCTTGGGCCGATGGTTCCCGGCTGCCAGACGGATGGTTATGAGCAATCACTAACGCACTAGCATTGCGGGCCAGTGCAGCCTTGAGCAGTTCGCGGGGATAGACCGTGTTAACGTTAATGGTGCCTTCAGAAAGGATTTCGCTATCAAGCACCGCGTGACTTGCATCAAGATAAACCGCCATGAATACTTCCCGGCGAAGACCACGAAGGGCGTGGATGAGATAGTCAGCCACCTCTTTGGAGGACGTGATGTAGCTCTTTTTCTCTATCCGCTGGCGCAAATAGCGACGAGCTACGCCTTGAACAAACTGAATAGCAAAGATGTTCTTCGGCCCCATGCCTTTGATTTTCTCCAAGGCTGCTGGAGGCGCATCCAACACTTCAGGTAGGCTTTTGAACCGCTCCAGAGCTTCTTCCGCAGCAGGACGACAGTTAGAACGCGGCGTACCAAAGGTGAGCAGCAATTCTATGACTTCAGTATCTGTCAGGGACTCAATACCCTTTTCCTGAAAGCGGTCACGGAGCCGCTGGCGGTGGCCTTCGCCGGGGAGTTTGTCTGCCATAGTTACAGATATGCTTTGGAAAGACTATCTTTTGCATCAGATAGTTGAAAGTTGACCCGGAAATAACGTTCAGTCTCCTGGTAAATAATTTTGTGATTCTTTTTTAATGCCAAGATATAATTAGGAGTTACGCAGTTGCATAAAGATCGATAGGCTCAAGGGTATAAATCGGCTTGGCCAAATAAGCTCTGACGGCATCGCGGACAATTGAAATTTTAGCATCAAACCAAGAAATACCTTTGACGAAA
>JAPEVH010000063.1 GCA_026645415.1 Candidatus Electronema sp. | reverse complement strand
TTTTTCCAACATGATATCCGACAATAAGCTTTGTTCTTCTCTCGACAGCAAGCCATATCCAAATATCATTTTCCTTGTCACCAACGAAAGTCCACATTTCATCGGCTTCGATGAAGATTTTTCCGTTGCGAGACATATTGAAAGCCTCTTTTTTGACTTCATTTCGTTTTTTTTTTAACATATTTCTGAAGCCATCTTTTTGAGATGGAAACGGCGCTCGCAATCCCAGCCAAGGAGATTCTTTCAACAAGAAGCTTATCAACTATGCGCCATTCAGCATCAGATATTGTTTTGTTCTGAGGATTCTCAACGAATTGACGTGAGCAGTCCTTACATAAAAATTTCTTTTTTCCATTCGCATTTGAGCCATTTTTCACAATGACCGATGAACCACATCTTTGGCATTGCACAGCTTTCTTCTCCATGTTTGTTTTTTCATAATGAAGGCTTAACATGCGCATCCGACCGAAGGGCCGATTCTCTCTGAGCATCGCTCTGCTGCTCGGCTTCACCTTTTCACGGCGGCGATTGTCAGCCATCTGCTGCGCCTGTCGGGGACGATATCCACGAAGACCACGATTGCGTCGTAATTCTCTATAGATGGTTGACGGATGCCGACTGAGCTGCAAGGCTATGGCGGATGGTTTAAATCCTGCTTGCTTCAAAGCATAACTTTGGTTACGTTCTGATTCGGTGAGTTGTGTGTAGCTGTGCATGCGCGCTCCTCTTGCTTGGTGCTGAGAAATGAGCCATCATACTGCCACAACTCACTCTTTTCTCAAACCAGCAAAAGTTGCACTTACAACTTGAATTCACGACTCCAGCATAGGAAGTCAAGAGATAGTTTTGATGACGCAATATTTTTTTGCGGTTGATGAGCGGCAGCGGGAAGACTGTCAAAGATGAGAGATAAAACAGGAGGGAGAAACTTGGGGCGGCCTTGCGCCGCCCCGGAAGGCATCTGCTTAGTAGTTGCTCAAATACCGCTTGATCTCCCAGTCGGTGACTGCGGTGCGATAGTCATCCCACTCAGCTTCTTTGTTCTCAATGTAGTGGGTGAGAATATGCTCGCCAAGGGCTTCTTTGGCAATCGGATTCGCTTTCAGTGCTTTGATAGCATCCAACAAATTGGCAGGCAAACTGTTGATGCCAGCAGCCTCTTTCTCCGCAGCAGTCATCTCAAAGATGTCATGATTGACTGCCTCTGGTGCTTGGAGATTGTTCCTTACGCCGTCCAAACCAGAGTTCAGCATCATAGCAAAGGCCAGATACGGGTTACAGGCTGGATCTGGGCAACGAACTTCGGTGCGGGTGCCGAGGCCACGTGAAGCCGGAATGCGGATCATGGCAGAACGGTTAGAAGCAGACCACGCTACATAAACCGGAGCCTCGTAGCCAGGTACCAGCCGCTTGTAGGAGTTAACTAACGGATTAGTTACCGCAACAAAGCCAGGTGCGTTCTTGCAGATACCAGCGATGTATTTATAAGCAACATCAGAAAGCTCCAGCGGGCCTTTCGGATCAAAGAAAGCGTTGGTGCCATCCAGATTGAACAGCGACTGGTTGGTGTGCATACCAGAGCCATTGATACCGAAAACTGGTTTTGGCATAAAGGTCGCGTGCAAGCCATACTCAGCAGCAATAGAGCGGACAACCCACTTGAAAGTAACGGTGTTGTCAGCAGCGGTCAGCGCATCCGCATACTTGAAATTCACCTCATGCTGCCCCTCAGCTACTTCGTGGTGAGATGCCTCGATCTCAAAGCCCATAGCCTCCAAGGTCTCGATGATCTCACGACGGCAGTTGATACCGCAGTCATCTGGGTCAACATCAAAGTAACCGGCTACGTCACTGGTCTCGGTGGTAGCCTTACCGTTCTCATCCTTCTCAAACAGGAAGAACTCAGCTTCGGTGCCCACATTCATGGTATAGCCCAGCTCTTTAGCCTCTGCCAAAACCCGCTTCAGGTTGTTACGTGGGCAACCGCTGAACGGAGTTCCGTCAGGCATATAGACATCACAGATGATCCGAGCTGCGTTGGTGCCATTCTGACTGCGCCACGGCAGGACAGTAAAGGTGTTGTAGTCTGGCTTCAGATACATGTCAGACTCGTTGATCCGCACGAAACCGTCAATTGAAGAGCCGTCAAACATCATTTTGCCGTCCAGAGCCTTCTCGATCTGGCTCAGGGGTACAGCGACATTCTTCATGAAACCAAGAATGTCAACAAATTGGAGCCGGAAGAAGCGAACATTCTGCTCCTCAATGGTTTTCATAATATCTTCGCGGCTGATCTTCTTCTCACAGGTCATCTTGATCTCCTCGTACTTGGGATAGGTAAGGAAAATACCGGCTAGGCCGGTTAGTTTGAACTTCTGATTAGTTACTCTTCATGAACAACATGGAGCAGGGCATGTCGGACTTGTTCCAGTAGATCTGAATCTGCAACCTTGCTGCGGTCTTCTGCTGTTACATAAAATACATCAATAAGCTGTTCCACTTCTGTAGCAATTCTGGCCCGGTGAATATTGAAACGGAAATCAGACAGGGTTTGAGTAAGCTGATAGAGCGTTCCCGGTCGATCTCCGCCATAGACTTCAATCACTGTATATTCGCGAGAAGCCTCATTGCTAATCAATACCTCATTCTTGGTGTGCTGGACTCTGCGGAACTGGCCACGGGCCTCCAGCCTGCTGTGGAGCTGATAGCTGACATCCAAACGGTAATGTACTGCTCGGTTAAGATCGTTTTCTAATCGCTGCCAGTCTTGCTCGGCAAAGGCAACATGCACTTGAGGCAGCACATCCAACACATCGACGACCGTGCCGTCTGGCCAAGTGAAAATTCGCGCAGCCAGCACAGACAGATTGTGCAGAGACAGTACGCCGCAGAGTTTGGCCAAAAGCCCCTGTCGATCTTGACAGAGCATGAGCAGCGACCACGAGCCTTGCTGTTCTTCTGGGAAGAGTAAGATTTTCTGTTGGAGTAAGGCCGCCTGATCGCGATGGAGCCGGAGATGCCGGACTATAGTTTCTGGGGTAAAGCTGGTCAAGTAATCAGCAGGCAGTTCTTCTACAGCAATTCGCAACGGTTCTTTTGAGGGAAGCAAGTTGCGCACCTGTTCGCGTAACCACGCTTCGCCTTGCGCTAAGTGCTCATCATGCTCTGTCTCGACAGTGCAGCCTGCTTCCAAACAAGCCCGGACTTTTAGGAAAAGATCTGCCATCAAACTTGCTTTCCAGCCTGACCACGCTGAAGGGCCAGTCGCTTTAGAGTCAGCAATAGAAAGCAAGTAGAGCATAGTCAAGCGTTCTTGGTCACCAATCAGCTCTGCTGCCTCACGGATAAAACTGCGGTCGCTTAAATCACGGCGAAGGGCATTCTCTGGTAGAAAGAGGTGGTAGCGGATCAGAAAGGCCAGCGTTTGCTGTTCGTTGACAGGATAACCCATTCGGGCGGCTAGTAATGCAGCCTGTTCAGCACCGAGCGTGGAATGATCCGTATGTTGCCCCTTGCCAATATCGTGCAGCAAGGCAGCTAAATAGAGTAGATGCGGCGCAGAAAGTGTTGCAAAAAGATCAGCGTGTTCTTGCCGGAGCTGTTCTAGCTCACCCACAGCTTGGATCTGATGCCGATCAACTGTATAAATATGATAGAGATCGTGTTGCGCCAGCGATTCTACTTTGGCAAATTCTCGGATATAGGCGGGCAGCAGGCCAGTTTCGAGCATGGTCTCTAGTGCAGGAGGAGCATTACCGCCCATGAGTAAGCTGGCAAATGCTTTGGCTGTTCGTTTTGAAGCACGGAAGTCCTCGTTCACGAGATGCAAGTTACGGCTCACGAGCTGGCGACTGCGGTGATGGATTGGCAAACCGTTGCGCCCGGCTTGAAGAAAAAGGCGCATCAATAAATGAGGCCGTTCGGCTAAACCAGCATCCGTGACTGCCAGCCGCAACGTTCCAGCACGAACAGCAATATCCTGCTCCAGTTCTTGTTCTTTTGTTCCCCTGCCTGTCAGCCCAAGATTTTCATGCACCTGCTCAAAAAACAAATCCGTGGTCACAGCCACGTTCTGAAACTGCTGATAGACTTGGCGCATAAACTGCTCTACAGCCCGTATTCCATCCTGATCTTGGAAAGCAAAGGCTGTTGCCATTTCTTCTTGATGCTCAAAAAAGAGCTGGTCGTTGTGCCGACGACTGATGTAATGGAGTCGATTGCGGACTTTGGCGAGCATGTCCCAAGCATTGGCAAAATTCTGTCGCTCTTCTGAAGTTAGGATTCCTGCGTCTTCCAAATCTGCTAATCCATTCAAGCCAAATACGGCCTTGGCAGTCCAGAGCATAGCCTGAATGTCCCGCATCCCGCCTCGCCCTTCCTTGATGTTTGGTTCAAGCAAATAGGCATGTGTACCATATTTTTCCCGCCGTTCCGTACACATCATATCCATAGTGCGAACGAACTTTTCCCGGCTGCCATCCAAAACCTTTTTACGATACAGAGTGAGCAATTCTTGGTACAAGATTTCAGAGCCGCCGAGGAGCCGCGCATCAAGCAAAGAAACCTGAAAAATATAGTCTTTCTTGGCAAAACGAACCGCATCTTTCACGCTGCGGACACTGTGGCCAACATCAAAACCTGCGTCCCAGAGCGGATAAAGAATCGACTCTGCGGCTTCCTGCATGAACTTTTCCGCCTTACGCTCATACAGCAGGAGCAAGTCAATATCAGAAAAAGGATACAGTTCTTGCCGACCATAGCCACCCAAGGCAATAAGGGCAATGCCACCGTCTGCCTGCTGGACTGGGGCAGAAGCCGCAAAACAGTCGAAAACAAAACGGTCCACAAGTTCGGTATAGCGATATAATAACTCGTGGCCATTTAAACCCTGCTGCCAGAGTTCTTCAAGAGCCTTTTGCCGGGCTTGTGGCTTATTCAACATCAGATAGCTTGACTGTCAATTTCTCCAGTCCGTACCCGCACCACCTTTTCTACTGGCAGGACAAATATTTTTCCATCTCCAATCTTACCGGTTCGGGCGGCAGTGACTACTGCATTAAGCACTTGTTCTACCTGATCCGTATCAACAATAGCCTCAATCTTAATCTTCGGCACAAATTCAACGCGATACTCAGCACCTCGATATATCTCCGTATGCCCTTTCTGACGACCATAACCTTTTACGTCAGAAATTGTCATTCCTTTGATACCCAATTCACTCAGAGCTGCTTTGACATCATCCAGCTTGAATGGTTTAATGATAATTTCAATTTTCTTCATTTGTTACCTTATTTTTTGCGGCTTTTATAGAGTTCACCAGCAAACAGCATACAACGCAGCGTAAAATTTGAAAGGACAAATCTACTCTTTTTCTTTATAGGGCAACTCTTTTGTTTAACATAAATGGAAATATAAAAAACCGATAATATAACAAAAAAGAAATATTATTTCAAGATTCAATTTATAGGCCCTCTCCACTATCACGGCCTGCGTAACTTATGCTTTGCCTGTCATATAAGAATACAATTTTTTCCCGGATAAGCAAAATCTGTGCCGTCTTGGGCGCGACAAGCTAACTGTTTAATATGATTATGGCAACTTTTTACCCAAATACCTCTCTGTACTTTTTTATTACAAAAAATGTAATTTTTTACTGAGCTATCCACAATAATGGAAAACTGGAGAACCGTAAAAAAGCCTTTAGTTCCTCTTGACGATTCTTGCAGCGCGTATAAAACTATAGACCGTTCCGCAGGCCAGGAAAGGGAAGGGTTTCCTCCCCTGCACATTTTTCAATCCCCTTTAATCGTGGAGCTGCAAAATGAGCAGTAAACAAAACGTGTTGGCTAGGCTGTGGATTTTCACAGCCTGTTTTCTCTGTGTTTGCCTGTCTGGGCTGCCTGTCGCTGCTCAGGACAACAGTGACACCTCGATGTTAGAGCGTTCAGGCAAGGCTTTCAGCGCGGTGGTCAAAAAAGTCGGGCCAGCAGTCGTCTACATCAGCGTAGAAAAGACCGTCAAAGGTGGAAGCAGTTTAAGTGGCGGCGACATGGCACCAGAGGACTTTTTGCGCCGTTTTTTCGGCAATCAATTTGAACAGTTCCAACAGCGGCAGCAACGCCAAATGCCTCGCCAACGTCAGGAGCAGGAGGTAGGAGCTGGCTCTGGCTTTATTATTGCACCGGATGGCCTCATTCTCACCAACAACCATGTGGTTGAAGATGTAGATAACATCAAGGTCAAGCTGGCGGATAAACGTGAATTTACTGCTAAGGTGGTGGGCACGGATCCTCAGTCTGATGTGGCGTTGATCAAAATTGACGCGAACAATCTGCCTACCCTCCCCTTGGGTGATTCCAATCAGCTTGAAGTAGGCGAATGGGTCATCGCCATTGGCAGCCCTTTTGAACTGAGCCAGAGTGTGACAGTGGGTGTAGTTTCTGCCAAAGGCCGTAACCGGATCGGCATCAATGATTACGAGAATTTTATTCAGACGGATGCGGCCATCAATCCTGGTAATTCTGGTGGTCCGCTACTCAATGTTCGAGGCCAAGCCATAGGAATCAATACGGCGATTTTTTCTCGTACTGGCGGCAACATGGGTATAGGCTTTGCCATTCCTATCAATATGGCCAAAACCGTGGAAGAGCAGCTTCGCAGTCACGGCAAGGTGATTCGAGGCTGGCTTGGCTTAATTATTCAAGATGTAGATGAAAATTTGGCCCAGTCTTTTGGTTTAGGCAAGGCAGAAGGTATTCTGGTTTCTGAAGTAACCCCCGACTCACCAGCAGAAAAGGCTGGACTCAAGCAGGGTGATGTCATTCTCTCTTTCAACGGTGCGCCACTCGCTGATGTGAGTGAGCTACGCAATCAGGTTGCTATGACCACACCTGGCAGTGCCGCCACTTTGGACATCATTCGCAACAAACAACAACAGAAAGTTCCTGTCGTAATCGCCGAGCAGCCTGCTGACTTCAGTACAAAAGCAAAAATGAAAATGCAGAAGCAGCGCGGCTCTCTGCTGGAAAAACTGGGCTTGCAGCTCCAAGAGCTGACACCTGAGCTGGCAACGCAGTTCGGCTATCACAACAGCCAAGGTGTGATTGTCTCTGAGGTGGAGCAGGGTAGCCCTGCTGACAATGTCGGCATTGAGCCGGGCCAACTCATTGAAGAGGTCAACCGGGTGCGAGTGCATAATCTATCTGAACTAAAAGATGCCTTGGGCAAGAATGGCAGCTCTAATCAGGTACTGTTGCGGATTCGGACAGGCGAGTACAGTAAGTATGTGGCCTTGAAGTATGAAGACAAAGAGTAACGGCGATTTTTTCGTCTGAAAATCTTGGGGCAGGCACCACGCCTGCCCTTTCTTTTTTTATGGTTTGATCATGCCCTTTAATTCCTTTCCAGAACTAGCAATTTTTCTCCGTAAATTTGCCGACGAACGAAACTGGGAACAGTTTCACAGCCCAAAAAATCTGGCAATGGCTCTGAGCGTTGAGGTAGCTGAACTCACTGAGCATTTTCAATGGCTGACTGAAGCACAAAGCCTTTCTTTGAACGAGCAGCAGCGCGAAGAAGTTTCGCTGGAAATGGCAGATGTCCTGATCTACTTGGTGCGGATGGCAGACCGACTAAATATCGATCTGCTGGATGCGGCCCGCCAAAAAGTTGTCCTTAATGCGAAAAAATATCCAGCAATTCAAAAGAATGACTAATCTTTGTCAGCAGGCGTTTGCTTTTTTTCGGCCTAATGAAAAGCTAACCTTGTTTGAACCACTAGGCGACGGCAGGATCAACAGCACATGGCTGCTTAGTACTATAACTGGAGAAAAATACGTTCTCCAACGGCTTAATCCAGCAGTATTTCCTGAACCTGCCTTGGTACAGGAAAATCTTTGCCGAGTGACAGCGCATCTACAAGCAGGCGGCTTTAACATTTTTCAAGTGTTTCACACTGTGGCGGGCGAATCGGGATGGCTTGACAGCAGCGGTGCATGGTGGCGACTCCTCTCATATCTTGATACAACGCAAACACTAAAGTCCGTCAACAAACCTGCGCAAGCTCAAGAAATCGGAGCGACTCTTGGCCTCTTTCATACACTGCTCGCTGATCTTCCTTCACCACCGCTGGCGGATCACCTGCCTAGTTTTCACAATACGCCGCGTTATTTGGCTGAGTACGATATTCTACTGCCAAATGTTAGCCAGCCGCAGGCCGCTGATTGCCGTGATTTTATTAATGCCCGAAGAGCAGACATGCACTTTCTGGAAGAAGCTCGGCAGCAAGGCAAAATCACGGAGCAGGTTATTCACGGCGATCCCAAGGTTGGTAATTTTCTCTTTTCTCTTGATGGGGACAAGGTAATTAGTTTAGTTGATTTAGACACGGTCAAACCCGGCCTGTTGCTTCATGATCTCGGTGACTGCCTGCGTTCCTGCTGCAATCCTCTTGGTGAAGAGGTTGCTAGTCTCGACGAAGTTGTCTTTGATCAAGATCTATTTGCCGCAGTGCTCACTGGATATCAATCTCGTGCTGCTCAACTGCTTACTCCAGAAGACCGGCAACTGCTTGTTGCCAGCACTCGCTTAATCAGTTTGGAGCTGGGGCTGCGCTTCTATAGTGATTATCTGGCAGGTAGTCGCTACTTCAAGGTTGATCACCCAGAACAGAACCTTTTTCGAGCCAGAGTGCAGTTTGCGCTGGTACGCTCCTTAGAAAATCAATATAGTGAACTGATGAGGATTGTGGCAAGCTGCGATCTTGCGTCCGATTCAACCAAATGACAGGAGAACTTATGAACAAGATGTTGCTACTCTGTGGCTGTTTGGCTGTATTGACAGTTTCTTGCGCCAAAGATAAACCAGAGGAACCTATTCCAGCCAAAATCATCGAGCTGCAATATAACGGTACCGTGGCCGAGGAAGGCACAGTCATTCATTTTTCCTCTGTGAGCAGTGATTCTCGCTGCCCAACAGGAACGCAATGTACATGGGAAGGTAATGCAGAAATTGTTCTGGAACTGACTGGCGATGGCAATCAGGTGGCAACACTGAACACTAATCCCCAGTTTCAACAAACTTATCCCTACAACAAACACAAGATAACGCTTAAAGAATTGAAGCCCTATCCTGAAGTTGGCCAAACAATTGACACGGATTCCTATGTTGCAGTGCTGTCGATTGAGAAGTAAGGCGGAAGGAGAGCAGCAACCTTTGCTCTCCTCACAACAATAGGAACAGGAACTTGCCAAGTACGAATGACAGAGCAATGACAGCGATACCAAAAATAGAGTGCGATCAAGAAGAATTCTATCTTGAAAAAATAACGCAGCGTGACAACGAATTATTTGCTCATTTTTCTGAAAAAATAGTTTTTGATCAAAACTTGACAAGAAAAATGGTTAGCTTTCAGGCCAATAAAACATGCAGATATTACAGGTGGTATAAATACAAAGAAGCATTTTCTGCTAATTTGGTAAAGTATTTATTTCATAGTTATCCTGTAAAAAAAGGAAAAATACTTGACCCGTTCTCAGGTTCAGGAACTGCTTTGTTTGCCTGTTCATCGCTTGGATATGATGCCGATGGAATCGAACTACTGCCTGTAGGTCAACAGATCATTGAAGCAAATATCACAGCAAGATATTTCGATAAAAAGAAGATAGTTTCTGTGCTGGAAAGATGGATCACGGACAAACCTTGGAATCAGGAAGGGGAGTGCAAGGATATAAATATTCTGAATATAACCACAGGTGCATACAACAATGCAACATGTCAAAAAATAAAAAGATATCTAAATGATATAAAATGTGAAGATACAGAGGCAGCAAAAATGCTGCTTTTCTCCTTACTTTGCATACTTGAATCAGTAAGTTACACAAGAAAAGATGGTCAGTATCTTAGATGGGATTACAGAGCGTATCGTGAAAACGGAAACTCTTCTTTTGATAAAGGTGAAATAGCTTCATTCGACAGAGCTATATGTAAAAAACTTACTGAAATAAAAGATGACATATGTTTATCAGGTTATACAGATAGCCTTTTTTCTGTGTTGCAGCCAGATATTTGTGATGGAGATATTCATCTTGTAAAAGGCTCCTGCCTTGAGACATTGCCGAAGCTGGAGGATGAATTATATTCCGCAATCATTACATCGCCTCCTTACTGCAATAGGTACGATTATACACGTACATACGCTTTAGAACTTGCCTTGTTGGGCATTACTGAAGAGCAGCTTTTGCAATTACGACAGACCATGTTAAGCTGCACTGTTGAGAATAAAGAGAAGGAACTTCTTGTTCTTAACAAGAAATGGAAAAAATCCATAGATATTTGCGAAAAACAGATATTGATGATGAATATTTTTTCTTATCTTGAATACAAGAAAAAAAGAAAACAGTTGAACAACAATGGAATATCCAGAATGGTTCGTGGGTATTTTTACGAAATGGCTTGTGTTATTCAGGAGATATACAGAGTTTTAAGAAAAGACGGTTATGCGTTTATGGTAAATGACAACGTGCGATATGCTGGAGTTGCAATTTCTGTTGATCTGATTTTGTCCAGCATAGCTGAACAACTTGGTTTTGATGTGGAAAAAATACTTGTCCTGCCTCATGGCAAAGGAAACAGTTCACAGCAGATGGGAAAATATGGCCGCGACACACTGAGGAAATGTATTTATATATGGAAAAAAGGTAGTTATGGATTTGCATACTCGTTTTGCGTCGTATAATGATTTAATCACTCCTTATGAGGAGACAAGGGCTGGATTTATTGCCTTAGCATTGGAAAAGAACAAAAAAGCGACTCCTTTTGTCAATGAAGCTAAAGCATTGAAAGTGTTTGCTGCAAAGGCGGCAAGCCCTCATGATTTGCTTATGATAGGCGAAATACAAACATCTCTGCTTGCTGCCGCAGGGATTTCTGATAAGGCCAAAAAATACCTGCAAGAAAAGGATAAGAAAGAAGCAATTGATGGGTTGATAAAAAATTTTCTGGATCCGGCTGGTAAGTCATTCATAGATGAGTTGATCTACCGTTTCCTGTTGACCAAAGGAGATTCCCTTGGCGGTAGTATGAGAAATTTAGCCGGAATGCTTGGCAGTTGGAGGTTTGCGAATTTTTTTATTTCAACATGCGCTGTGCTGGGAATCCATTTTGAATATTTTGACGCAAAAAGCAGGAAATGGTTCAGCAGCAAGATGCTGATGATGATATGGAAAAACGTGCTAAAGCAATCTGCTGGACAATAAACGGCAAAAGTAGAACTTTAGTCTATAACTTGACCGTGCCAACAGTCAAAAAGAATATTGACATCTGCTTGCTCGATTGCACTCAAGCCGAAATTTTTCTCGATAAAAATTCAAGATTAAATTCAGCATATCACACAGCAGAAAAATATCTTGCATTAGGAGAACTAAAAGGCGGCATTGACCCGGCAGGAGCAGATGAGCATTGGAAGACAGCAAATTCCGCCTTGGACAGAATACGAACTGCCTTTGCCAGAAAGAATTGTTTTCCAAAAACATTTTTCATAGGAGCTGCTATAGAAAAAGCTATGGCAGAAGAAATCTATCAACAGCTCGAAATGACCAAACTCTCTAATGCAGCCAACTTAACTAATGAGCAGCAGACAGTCACACTATGCCACTGGCTGCTTACATTATAAAATGAACAAGTTAGTTTCAGTAATCATCCCGGCCTACAATCACGAACGATTTATCGGCCCGGCCATTGAATCTGTTCTCAAACAGACCTACTCCAATCTGGAGCTAATCATCATTGATGATGGTTCTAAAGACGACACTGGCAAAATTGCCCAAAGCTACAAGGATTCTCGTCTGAAATACTATTATCAGGAAAATCAGGATGCTTACAATACAATCAACCGGGGGCTTGGGCTGGCGCAAGGCGAGTATATTGCCATTCTTAACTCAGATGACATTTACACCACAGACCGCTTGGAAAAGCTGCTTGCCACCCAGCAAGAGAGCAATGCTGCTTGCTTATTTACTGATGTGATTCCAATTTCAGATACTGGCGAGGTGTTCCGTGACCAAAATTTTGGCTGGAATCTCTGGCACAAGAAAAACCGGGACTGGTATTTTGAATGCAAAGACCTGTATTCTGCCTTTTTAAAAGGCAATTTTATGGTCACAACCTCTAATCTCTTCATGACGGCCGAGGCTGTGGGTAAAGTGGGGAAATTTTGTTCTCTGCGTTATCTGCATGATTATGATTATATTTTTCGGATGATGCTGGCCTTTCCTAGCCAAGTGCATTACCTTGCCGACCAGAAACTGCTCTATTACCGGATACATAGTGGCAATACCCTAAGCGAGGCAGCTATTACGGGACGGCTGCAAGATGTGGAAGTGATTAGAAAATACATGCTGGCTGCTCTACCAGAGCAATGGCGCGGGCTTGCTACTGCGGGCACAGAACGGCTACTAGAGCTGCGCGATGAACTGGAGCAGGTACGGACAGAGCTGGCTGGTCAAGGTCAAACTGAACCGAGTGTCCGTGAGCGGCTGAAATTGCTGGTAGCAGCAGTGCGTTTCAAACTACGAAAAAAATTGGCTGAACGGCTTTAAGAGTCGAAAAAAATATGAACAGAAAAAAACATCTGCGGCATCTAGCCCGGCAGGAATTTGATCTACTGGTGATCGGTGGTGGTATCAGCGGAGCCTGCATTGCTCATGATGCTGCCCAGCGTGGTTTAGCGGTTGCTCTGATCGAACGTAAAGATTTTGGTAGTTTTACTTCTTCCGCCTCATCCAAGTTGCTGCATGGTGGCATTCGCTATCTGCCGCAGGGACAGATTTGGAAGGTTCGCGAGTCGGGTCGTGAACAGCGCATTTTTCAGCATCTTGCGCCACATCTGCTCCACTGGCTGCCCTTTCTGATTCCGACCGAAAAAGGCTCGTTCATGAAAGGAGCATTCGCCTTAAAGGCCGCGATGCAGATCTGCGCACTTTGTCATGCTGGCCTACCTAATGGCCCGCCGCGAGGTGATTTTCTCTCTGCCAGCGAAGCTCTGTCGCTGTCTCCGCAGCTCTCTGGCGTGGAAGGTCTTAGCGGGGCGCAGGTTATGTATGAATCACACATGCACAGCTCAGAGCGCATGACCTTGGCCTTTCTTAAAACTGCGGTCAGTAACGGGGCAGCCGTGGCCAATTATGTGGAAGCAATTTCTTATCTTGTCGAGCACGGTAAAGTACGGGGTGTTCATGTCCGTGATACGCTGACTGGCGATGAGTTTGCCATTGCGGCTCGCTTGACCATCAACTCAGCAGGCCCGGCAGTACAGGCTCTTAACCGTTCTACATCTGCACTTCGTTTACGGCTCAACAAAGAGATCACGGGTTTTGCCAGAGGCGTGCATCTGGTGACCAAGCAAGTGCATCCTAAATATGCCTTGGCTCTGAGCACCCGTAAAAAAACCGAAGGACTTGTCACGCGGGGCGGGCGGCATTTCTTTATTATTCCGTGGCGTAATAGTTCCCTGATTGGTACCACCAATGTTCCATTTCAGGGTAATTTTGATCAGATGCAGGTGACTGAGCAGGATGTGGCGGACTTTCTCGCTGACATCAACGACGCGCTGCCAGAATTGAACTTAAGCTGTAACGATGTGCGCTATGCCTATACTGGTATTTATCCGCTCACGGTTCAGGAAATTGACCCGGAAAAATACCAAGCTGGCGGCGACTATCAGCTCATTGATCACCACCGCGCTGATGGTGTGCCCGGTCTCATAACCGCGCTGGGGGCAAAATACACGACAGCTCGGTATCTGGCAGAAAAAACTGTTAATCTGGCGGTGCGTAAACTGGACTGCAAGGCGTGGCCCTGCCGTACTGCCACTATTCCGCTGCTGGAAGGGAGCATGGCTAATCTTGCCTCGTTCACCGCCCGCAAACAGGAGCAGTACAGTCATCTGCTTTCCAAAGAGATGACCGAACATCTGATCCACTATCATGGCACTGGTATTGATCGAGTAATGGAATTAGCTCATGGAAATCAAGAACTGGTACAACCCCTCTCTTCATCAAGTACGGTTTGCGCGGCAGAAGTACTCCATGCAGTGCGAAAAGAGATGGCCATGAGTTTAGATGATGTAATTTTTCGCCGCAGCGGTATGGGCACGATTGGTTGTCCAGATGATGCAGTTCTGGATCGAGTTACAGCACTTATGGCGGAGGAACTGGATTGGTCAACAGAACAGCAGGCCGAGGAAAAACAAAAGGTGTTGGCTCATTATAGTTTCCGGCAGGGTAAGTCGGCATGAGTGATGGCAAAAAAACAGTTGTTCATATTGCGCCCACCCCTTTTTTTGCTGACCGGGGCTGTCATATCAGAATCAGTAACGAAATTGAATCACTCCGTAACAAGCCGTATCAAATCATTCTCTGCACCTACCATCATGGCCGCTCAGTTAAGGGGATTGATATCCGCCGCATCTGGCCGGTACCGTTCTATACTAAACTAACAGCAGGCTATTCGCCGTTTCGCTTTATCGCTGATCTGTTGCTCTTTGTTCTGGTGCTGAAAACAGTCTCGCAGGAACGCCCGGATTTGCTTCACTGTCATCTGCACGAGGGCGCGCTGATCGGCTGGGCAGTGAGTAAATGTTTGTTCTGGCGTAGGTTGCCGGTGATTATGGATATGCAGGGGAGTTTGTCTGGCGAGTTAGCCGCTTATAAAGCCTTTGGTACGCTTTCTTTTCCGCTGCGTTTGTTTAAAGGTATTGAGTGGCTCATTTGTCGAATGCCAGATTGCTTTCTCTGCTCTTCTAAGCAGAGTATGAACTGTTTACAAGAGGAATTCCACGTCCCAGCCGAGTGCATTCGACTCTTAGAGGACATCGTTCCAGATTCCTTCTTTGCATCGTCTAGCAGTTCTAAGCAGGAAGTTCTGATTCCAGCAGAAAAATCAGTCATTATTTATACTGGTTCTCTCCTGCCCGGCAAAGGCGTAGAGCATCTTCTCAAGGCCATGCGCAGCCTCTGCGCAGAACGGAATGATCTCCATTTTGTTTTGGTTGGTTATCCAGAAGAAGAAGCTCGGCAATATGCAGCGGCGTATAATTTGGAAGATCGCTGCCTCTTGCCAGGCCAGATCAGTTATGCAGACCTAGTGAGCTGGCTCGCTCTGGGGGATATTGCCGTAGAACCCAAAGAAGCAGAATCAGGCGAGGCGAGTGGTAAACTTCTGCATTATATGGCTGTCGGGTTGCCGGTAGTCTGTTTTGACACCACCAATAACAGGAACATACTTGGGAATTCTGGCTGCTATACCCCGACTCATGACGCTAAGGGCTTATGCTCTGGCATTAGGGCTGCTCTGGCTGATATGGATGCAGCACGACGTAGAGGCAAAGAAGGACGACAGAAAGTTCGAGCGCACTATTCTTCTACCGCTGTGGGACAAAGTCTGGATCAGCTTTATAGTTCGTGTATGAAGCGTTGAATATGAGCTACACAACAACAACTGAGTTTTGTTCTCCAAACTCGTTCACTACATACTTGTCAGCCGCTGGATCATTCACCCAGAGCTGATTATTGAGAATATAGCGGAAACTATATTCTCGGCCAATAGCTAAAGTAAGAGTCACCGAAAAACAGCCATTTTTTAACTGTCGCATTGGGGTGGCTGTGGTAGACCAATCGTTAAATTCACCAGCCAATGTAGCACTACTTGCCTGTTCTAAATTAGGGCAATGAAACGTAACCCGGCACTTTTTTCCAGAAGCCGTATAGTTTTTCTTCAGCATTTCTTCCTCCTTTTCAGCTCGCTGACTGCATGAAAAGTCTCCGCCGAAGCGGCAGACCGCCTCTTTTTGTTATATGCGCATCTGGCCTAATCTGCAAGAGAGAAATAACAGTGCTACAAGGAAGTATCACCTTTTGAGCAAGGCAGGGTAATCCTCCCGGAGAAAATTATGCAACAGCATCAGCCCAGCTTTAGTCATGATCGATTCCGGGTGAAACTGCACGCCCTCCACAGCTAAGGTTTTATGGCGCAGGCCCATCAGTTCACCTTGGTCAGTGTGCGCAGTCGCTTCAAGACAATCTGGCAGACTACTTTCCTCTACGACCAATGAATGATAGCGCATCCCCTCAAAAGGATTATCTAAGCCAGTAAAAACTCCCTTTCCGTCATGGAGCATTGGACTGGTTTTACCGTGCATGACCCGACCTGCGCGAATCACCTTGCCGCCAAAGGCATCACCAATAGATTGATGTCCTAAGCAGACACCAAGAATTGGAATTTTGCTACTGAAATGCTGAATAGCCTTTACAGAGATTCCAGCTTCTTTGGGAGTGCAAGGACCAGGTGAAATCAACAGCCGATCGGGCTGCATGGCTTCAATTTCCTGTACCGTAATCTTGTCATTACGGAAGACTCGGATTTCTGGTTGCTGCCAATCCGGTTGCGCATCTGGTGGCCTTGTGGCCAAGGTTTGGACAATGTTAAAGGTAAACGAGTCGTAATTGTCAATGATGATGATCATCACAGTGGCAGCCCCTGTTCAGCAAGTTCAATAGCCCGGCGCAGAGCACGGGCCTTGTTAACAGTTTCCTCAAGTTCTTTTTCTGGCACTGAATCAGCAACAATACCAGCACCAGCTTGAATCCAAAGATCATCTCCCTGCATGACAAAGGTGCGGATGGCGATGCAAAAATCCATATTGCCAGAAAAACCAAAATAACCGACTGCGCCTGCATAAGGGCCACGTCGATCTGGTTCCAGCTCGTCGATAATCTTCATTGCTTGAATTTTTGGTGCACCACTGACTGTGCCGGCTGGAAAACAGGCTTCCAAAACATCAAATTGGTCTTTACCCGGAGCCAGCTTTCCATGAACACCAGAAACAATGTGCATGACATGGCTGTACTGCTCAACCACCATGAGATCGCGCACTTCAACGTGGCCTTGCTCTGCAACCCGGCCTATGTCATTGCGGCCTAAATCGACAAGCATCAGATGTTCAGCGCGTTCCTTAGGGTCTGCGAGTAATTCCGCAGCTAACACCTTGTCTTCCTCAGCATTTGCACCACGTTTGCGGGTACCAGCAATTGGCCGCAACTCAATCTCGCCCTCTTCCAAGCGTACCAAAATTTCTGGTGAAGAGCCGATCAAAAAGATGTCATCTAAGCGAAGATAAAATAAGTACGGGCTAGGATTAACATGGCGCAGGGAGCGATAGAGCAGAAAAGGCTCAATTTCTGTTTTGCTTTGAAAACGCTGCGAGAGCACGACCTGAATAATATCTCCGGCAGCAATATGTTCTTTAGCCTGCTCAACCATGTTACAGAATTTCTGCCCATTCATGTTTGAGCTAAACTTATGAGGTGCGCAGGGCCTAGACGTGTAAAGAGACTCAGGAATGGGTTGCCTCAGCAAATCTAAGATAGCCTCAATACGAGCACAACCGTCTGCATAAAGTTCTGCGGCGGTCTTGTTTACTTCAGGAACCACATTGCAGACTATGGTCAATTTCTGGCTGATAGAGTCATGAATCAGGACTACGCGAGGTACGATAAAAGAGGAGTCAGGTAGATGCAACGCCTCATGCTTGTCTGGTATATCCTCAATGAAACGGATCATATCATAGCCAAGAAAGCCAACCAAGCCCCCGTAAAATCTGGGTAATCCTAGTGCAGTGCTGGCCTTGAACGCCTTCAGCAACTCGCGCAGTTCCTTGAGTGGATTGACTCCATCCCTGATTTCTTCTTTCTGACCGCTGCGAGTCAGACAAACTTGTCCTTTTCGAGAAGAAAAGGTCAAGAGCGGATCCAAACCGATAAAGGAGTAACGGCCCCACTTCTCACCGCCTTCCATGGATTCAAAGAGAAAAGCATAGCGATCCTTGCCTGCTACTTTGGCGAAAATAGTCAGCGGCGTTTCAAGATCAGTAATGATAGTACGGTGGAGCGGAACTAATCCAGCCTGTGCTATCAGCTCTGTAAATGTTTCCAGTTCAGGAAGATACATGATCATCTGCGGAAAAATAAAAAGCCACAGAAGCTCTGCGCTTCCGTGGCCGACAGTCCTTGCACGTGTGGCTGCCAGCCGGTTTAGGCGGCGGCGGACATCATCAGGTTGATACGTTTGGTCAGGCGAGAAATTTTACGAGCAGCAGTGTTCTTGTGAATAGTACCTTTGCTCGCTGTCGTCTGGATGATTGGCATAGCCTTTTTCAAGGCAGCCTGTGCAGCTTCAGTTGAACCTGCGGCTACGGCATCCTCAATATGACGGATAGCGGTATGCATTCTTGATTTATTTATACGGTTACGCAGGCGACGTACTTTAGATTGTCTGTCCCGTTTCTCTGCTGAAGCGTGATTAGCCATGAAAGCTCCTTGCTGCTGTGCTTAATATAGTTGAATAAATAGAACGAAAATATAGCGGAAGCGTCTGAGCCTGTCAACAGCTATTTATCCCTTATACCGAATGAAACTGCCTTATGGAAGAGGCTCTGACGCGCGACGCTGTGAAGTCGTGGCCTGCTCTACTCTATTTGAGACAGGACAGATGTTAGGATTACGTTGTTTTGCTATCTGTTTTAGGTCAAACAGATAATGCCAAAACGAAAGCGTTTCAGCCTCATTAGGGCGAGCAGTAATTTCTAGTACTGGCACCTCATCCACAGAACGGCGAGAATTTACGGACGCTGCTTTTTGCGTATTTCTCCAGTCAGCAAAGAGATCAGGTACGGGTGCAGAAGCATTTTGGTTCTGAGCGACTTCGGTAGGCTTTAACTTCTTTTTTTTTGACCACACTTGGGCAAGCTCAGTATCTTCCAAAATTGTCCCAGCAACATCAGCTCCAGAAAGATCAGCTCCAATCAACCATGCTCCATGTAAGTCAGCATTTCGTAGGTTTGCCACTGTAAGACAAACGAAATTGAGCTGTGCCCCTGTTAGATTTGCGCTCTCTAAGTTTGCGCCAGAAAGGTTGAGCCGATTCATGACTACGCCCCGCAAATCACAGCTAGGACAAGCATTAGTAGTAAGGAGCTGATTAAAATTCTCTTGAATTTTAGGATACGGTGAACCAAGCAACTCGGCACAAAGCTCGCTGCTGCCCAACAGCATTATGATCAATACCAAGACAGAATAAAAAAATATACTCCTGCCGCATTTCATACCACGCTCTTGGTTCGCATCCTTTTTGCAATATTAGGGCCAGACCAGATTTTTATGAATCCAACCTGTAAGCTGAGGATGACGCACTTGAATCCAGTCACCCTTTTGTTCAATCTTTTGGAGGATAACATCCCGCACGACCTTGCCCACCTGATCGTAGTTAGTTCCAGGACCAGAGCGGATATTTCCTTTGCTCACTTTGACGATTACATAAGGAGTATCAGAAGTCAGATTGTTGTAAATCCAGCCTTTATCGTTTTCATAATCACGTACCTGAAGCCAATCTCCTTTTCGCTCGATCACTTCGAGTGGATAGCCAGTAGGCAGTTCAAAAAGAACTGCGGCATCAGTTGTTGGTCCAGAACGAAGATTTACACCATCTTTATTTACAGAGACAAAATCAGCCGCCATTGAGATGGCTGCTGTTTGCATCGTCGCTGCTAGCAGTAAGACCCCTGCCAGCAGAGTTCGGTGTCGCATTACAATCCTCCTTTGCTTCATTATACTGCTCTGATGTGAAATACAATAGAAATTCCTGATTTCCTTTCGTGCCGCAAACAGAGGCCGCTGTACTGCCACTACAGGTCAATCCCAAAGACTCTCCGGCCTGTCTTATAGTAGCTATTGCCTCTTGATGCAAACTTTTCTCGCGAACGATGCCGCCTGTACCAACTTTGCTTTTTGGTAATTCAAACTGCGGTTTTACCAAAGCAAGAATCCGTATTCTATCCCTAAATAATGGTAGTAGGGGTGGCAACAGGAGCTGGAGCGAGATAAAGGATGCGTCGAGTACTGCGAGGTCCAAAGGATCAGGAATATGCTCTTGCTTCAAAAAACGAGCGTTAGTCCGCTCAAGTACTACCACTCTGTTGTCTTGGCGTAGTTTCCATGCCAACAGGCCATAGCCAACATCAACGCTGTACACCTTGTCTGCTCCGTATTGCAGCAGACAGTCTGTAAAACCGCCTGTTGAGGCACCAATATCTGCACAAACCCAGCCTTTTGGCTCAATGGCCAGACTGCGCAGAGCACCAGCTAATTTTTCACCACTTCGACTGACAAAGGCTGACTTTCTCTTAACTGAAATCTCACAGTCTATCGCAATCAAACTACCAGCCTTACAGTCTGAGCGAGTATTAACTAATACTTGTCCCGCGCCAATGAAAGCTTGGGCCTCAGTTTTATCTCTCGCTAGCCCCCGCTCAATTAACAGCAGATCAAGTCGTTGCTTGGCAGACATTAATTTTTAAGGTTTTCCAGCCGTTCCCGTGCTACTTTTGCTTCACGGCTGCGAGGATGATCAGCAAGTAACTTAGAATAAACGACCTTAGCTGTTTCTTTGTCTGTCAACTTTTCAAAAGACATACCCTGACGTAGTAATGCTGCTGAACTATGTGGATCATCAGCATAATTCGAGATCACCTTCTGATAGTCGAGAATTGCTAGGTCATACTCACCCTGATTAAATAAACATTCTCCCATCAGATACAACGCCTTAGCTGCTTGACTTTTGTCCGGCTGATTTGCAAGAAACTGCTCAAAGAGTTTATAGGCTGCTTGATATTTTTTGGCCTTAAAGCTGCTCATGCCTTGGTTCATCAACGTATCGTCACCAATCGGAGCGGAAGAGGATCCAGAAATGACAACCGGCTCTTCATTTTTAGGATCTTCTTCTGCGCTCTCTTTTCGCACTTTTTTACTTTCTGGACGCAATATGGTGGCAGGAGAACTAGGTTCAGGTTCCGCCTGAATAACAGTATTGTTTGTTCCAGTTTCAGCAGCCGCCCGAAGAGCAAAATCAGCTTTTCTCCGGGCCTCTGCTGCTCGTTCTGCTGCCTCACGCGCCCGTCGTTCTGCTATCCTTGCCTTTTCTGCGGCCTCTTGAACCTTGCTTTGACTATTCTCCTGAAGACCATTGGATAGCTCGTCAATTTTTAATTCCAAGGACCGAATCAGTTCTTTGTTTGATTTGGTAAGCTGACTATTTTCGGTCTGCATCTGCTCAATTGCGGTATAAAGCGAGGCGATTTTGTCTTCAGTTTCCGTCTTGTATTGACCGAAACGCTCGCTGTTCTCTTGATTCACAGAGCGGAGCTGACGGGCCTCCTCAGCTACTGTTTCCAGTCGATTAACAGAGCTGGCCGTATCTTTGAGGAGTTGTTCCAGTGCTTGAGATTCAACCTCTTTGATTTTTTTGGCTGTACTAGATTCAACAGTCTTTACCTGCTGATTAACAGTACGAAGCTGATAATTCAGCCGCCGTACATCATCCTGACTCGCACACTGACAGAGCAACAGGAGAGAACAGCCTGCGGCTGCCGTAATTTTAAACCGATTCATAGCTGATCATAGAAAAAGAATTAACAAAGCTGTTTCGTTAATTAGAGCGCGGCGACCAGCGCGGATAGGACTGATTGCCTGGCAGCCGGAATAGAATTCGTTCACCTTGGCCGTTCGCCATGACTGCACCGAGTTCCATATGACCGTTTCTTTTTCGAGAAAAAGCGATCTGTCTGCCATCTGGTGACCAAGACGGGGACTCGTAATTGCCATATCCTGATGTAATTCTGGTTGGCGAGCCGCCTTCTACAGAAATGGTGAAAATGTGGTAGTGTCCGCCAGTCAAACTGGTGTAGGCAATCTTGTCGCCCTTTGGCGACCAAGACGGTTCTACATTTTCTTGCCCCTGCAAGGTCAGTAGCCGGGTGCTGCCATTGCGTAAATTCATAAGATAAACCTGTGGTCTACCGCTGCGGTCTGAAACAAAACAAATCGACTTACCATCTGGAGAATAGGAAGGGGAAACGTTAATACCAGCACCTTGGGTAAGGCGTTCCATAATCGATCCTTGCATATCAAGTCGATAGAGATCTGGACTACCATCCTTGCTCAGGGTGACAATCATACTTCTGCCATCTGGGGCAAAGGCTGGTGCCAGATTCATTCCCTCACGCCGTGATAATGCCTTGGTGAGCTGACTTTGGCTTAGGTCAGTTATATACAGATTTTGATTACCGCGATGATACGAAGAATAGGCCAGCAAACGACCATCTGGTGAAAAGCGCGGCGAAACACAGAGGTTATTGTGACGAGTAATTTGACGAACATGACGACCCAGCACATCAGCAATATAGATTTCTTTACTGCCAGAGGCATCAGAAACAAAGGCTATCGAAGTGCGACTAATACCAGGTTCTCCAGTAAAATCTTCAACTAAAGCATCAGCAAGTTTCAGTGTTAAATCGTCTCGCTCAGATGTTGGGCCACTGAAGCGTTTGACCGGCAGCATTTTGTTTGCAGGCACATCAAGCAAAGTGCCTTCGATAACCATTTGCCCACCTTGCTCAGAGGCTTTGCCGAGAACTACATAATCCGCGCCAATTCCACGCCAGTCTGTTCCAGCTCCAGCTCGGCTGGCATCAACAATACGAATGAAACCGTGAAAATCAAGCCCTTTGACAAGCATTTTAGCGATGTCTCTTCCGGTGCTGCTGCCTGTAAAAGGCGGCACAGCCACTGCCAGCTTACGCACCCCAGAGCTGGCAATATCCAACTCAATCCGTTCTGCTAACACTGGCGAGCTGAACAAAAGAAACAGCAGGACAAGGGTAAAATTGAATAGTATGGACAACAAGGAACTGTGTTTTTTTGTATACATGGTGTTATGGATATGAATTATGTCAAACCATTGGGGGTGAAGTTGAGTCGAAGTTCTAGTTTTGCTTCTTGAATCAGGGATGGAAATTTGGGCAATGGTTCTGCACTGCGCAAGGCCTTTAAAACCGATTGATCAAATAGCGCATCATCTGATTTTTTTTCGATTTTTATATCTTCTATTGCACCATTTTTGCTAATCGTTAGCGCAACGACTGTTTTCAATCCCTTATTGGCAGTCATCATTTCTGGCAGCTTCCAGCAGTCACTAATTTTACCATTCAGCAAGGCAGCATATCTACTCAAGGCTATCGGACTAGAACCTGCTCCACGACCATTGCCGCCTGTTCCATTAGTGTGGAGTGCTGCTACTGCTGATTTAACGACTGCTTCTTGTCGCAGCGCGCGGGCAAGCTGCTCTCTGGCGTTTTCTGCTGCCAGTTTTGCTTTTTTGGCTTCCTGTTCAACCTTTTTTGCCTCTGCTAAGGCTTCGCGCTGTTTCTGTTCTGCCAGTTTTTTTCTGGCGGCGGCTGCCTTTTCAGCTTTCTCGGCCGTAGCCTTTTTTTCTGCCGCTAGTTGAGCAACTTTAGTTTGCGCTTCTTTTTTCTTAGCCTCAGCTATCTTTGCTTGTTCAGCTTGTCGTGCTTTTTCTGCGACCAGCTTCTTTTCTTCTGCTAGTTGAGCAACGTTAGCTTGGGCTTCTTTTTTCTTAGCCTCAGCTATCTTCGCTTGTTCAGCTTGCCGTGCTTTTTCTGCGACCAGCTTCTTTTCTTCTGCGAGTTTAGCGGCCTTAGCTTGCGCTTCTTTTTTCTTGGCTTCGGCAATCTTTATCTGCTCGGCTTGCCGCATTGCAGCCGCCTGAGCTTCTTTTTTTTCAGAGACAGCTTTGTTTACTATTGGAGGAGCAGTTTTTTGTCGCTCTGGATTAAGAGAAACAGCCTCCTTTGGCGCAGTTTCTCGCTTTGCTGCTACTTTTTTTATCGCCTGCTTTGGTTTGACAGCAACTTTTTCCGCAGTTTTTTTCAAGACCGGCGTTTCAGGCTTGGGACTCTCTACTGCCTTGACTTCAACCTTTTCTCCTGTTTTTTGGAGCAGTGGTTTTTCTGAAGCTACCGGCGGTTCAGGTTTGCTCTCTACGACAACAGGTGGTGGCGCAATTGCTTTTTTAACTGCGTTATGTGGTCGGATCACTTCAATAGTTTTCGCAACAGGCTGTTCTGGTGTTAACTCAGGCGCAGGTTCTGCTGGAGACTGCTCAATAGTAGGCTGAGGCTCAACTTCTTTAGCTGTGGAAGCAGGGCCAGATTCTGCCATACTAATCAAGTCCACTGTGACAATATTATCCAAGTCAAACTTGGGCCTACGATCTGCCATATTCTGTAAAACAGCCGCACTACCAAACAATACAATATGAAGGGCGACCGCAAGATTCAGCGGCCACTGCCAACCTGTACCGTTTTCCCGCTGGGATAGAAAAAGTTCCCACTCATCATGCCGCATACTACTCATTTTCCTTCACCTCCTGCGCTCTCGTCCTCCGGCTTAGTTACCATGCCCAACTTGACAAAACCTGCCCGTTTAATCTGAGCCATAATTTTCATGACTTTGCCATAAGGCACATCCGTATCTGCCTGAAGGTAAATTGGCTCTTCTTTTTTGCCTGCTGGTAGCTTTTCCAGCTCTGACAGGAGGGTGGCATAGGAAACAGGTATCCCATTCCCAATAGCAATTTCTCCGTCAGCACTGACGATCACCACCAAAGGATCTTCCTGCTGCCGCAAGGCCTCGGCTGTGGTTTTTGGTAAATTGATATCAATACCTTGGGTCATCATTGGAGCAGTGACCATAAAAATGATCAGCAACACCAGCATAACATCGACCAGCGGAGTCACGTTGATTTCCGCTGTTAGCCCTCGGCGGCCTCTGCCGCCCATGGATCCCATTCCCACGACTGTCTATTTTTCAGGCGTTAATTGGTCACAAAAACGCTACTATGCCCTTGTTAGCATATCACGTTCAATTAGATTAAGGAAATCAGAGGAAAAATTCTCGATTTCCCCTTCAAAATCAGTAACTTTTTTAGCATAGAAATTGTAAAAAATAACAGCTGGAATAGCTACCGCCAAACCAGCAGCAGTGGCCACCAAAGCCTCGGAAATACCTGGCGCAACTACAGACAGCGAAGCACCACCTCGTGCGCCGATTTCTTGAAAAGAAATTAATATACCCCAAACAGTACCAAAGAGACCGATGAAGGGGGTGGCACTACCAGCAGTAGCAAGAAAGGCCAGAGAGCGTTCCAGTCGTTCTAATTCAATAAGCTCTGCTTTACGAACTGCCCGTTTGAGGTTATCCATAACGGCCAACTTCGTTTGCAATGTCTCTGGTTTTTCTGCCCGTTCGTTGCGCGCCGCACTGATTTTGCGCAGTTCGTTAAAGCCGGAAACAAAGACAGCGGCCTCTGGACTGTACGTAGCAGCCTTGGCTGACTCATAGGCGTTATTTAATGTTTTAGATTCCCAGAAATCAGCAAGAAAGTCTTCAGATGCTTGACCGGAGCGACGAAAAAGCAGATATTTGGCGATGATAATCCACCAAGAAATTACAGAAAACAGCAACAATGTAAGCATGACCAGCTTGACAACAAGACCGGCATTCGCCATCATGCTGAAAACAGTAAGATTCATGAAATTCGCTTTGCATTAGTAAGTGGTTGAATTTTCAGATGTGATCCGAATATCGAATCTGAAAGGACATCCTTTTATACCGTCAAAAAAAAAGTTACTTGGCAGGACTGGATGTTTCTGACAAATTATAGCGGCTTCTGATAATTGTGTCGACCCCCATCTCAATATAGTGTACATAGCCCAAAAGAAAATCAAGAGATTTGTCCCCTATTTTTTGCGGCTGACTTTCAGCATGGGCGAGACAAGAGAAAATCATCGAGAAAAACAAGGAGAGGTCTTATGGCAGACTCTATTTATGATGTTGTTATTGTCGGCGCAGGCCCTGCTGGCATTCAAGCCGCTATTCACGCTACCCGCCGCAAAGCAAAGACTCTGTTGTTGGGGCGAATTGAGAATAGTGCCCTTTATTCTGCCCATGTAGAGAACTATGCTTGTATTGACGGAATTTCAGAAGGACGACAGCTTTTAGAGGCGGGGTTAGCACAAGTACGTCGGTTTGGTACAGAAGTCTCACCAGCAGATCTCCTTAAGATCAATCAACAAGAAGACAGCCTGTTTGCAGTGGAGCTAGAAAGCGGCAGCACAGTGCTGAGTCATACCTTAATTCTGGCAATGGGTATGTCTAAAACTAAGCTCGGTGTGCCAGGAGAAAAGGAATTTTCTGGTCAAGGAGTGAGCTATTGTGTCGATTGCGATGCCAACTTTTTCCGAAAAGCCACTGTGATGGTAGTTGGCAGTTACAGTGCAGCCATCGACGGTGCATTAACGTTGCTTGACTATGCCAGTAAAGTATATTTAGCAGCAGAAGAGCTAAAAGTATCCGAAGAGCTACGCCAGCGACTCGACGAAAGTGAAGTCGAAGTACTTACAGGTTGTCAAGTTAAAGAGATTAAGGGGGGTGAGACAGGAGTGCAGGCAGTGCTCCTGAATAACGGTAACGAGGTTACGCTTGATGGCGTATTTATCGAACTTGGTGCCAAAGGTGCCCTTCAGCTTGCTGCGCAACTTGGTGTACAGATGGACTTGGAACAATTTAAACATATTGACGTGAACCGTAAGCAGGAAACCAATATTCCCGGTATCTATGCTGCTGGGGACATCACAGGATCTCCTTACCAAATGGCTAAGGCTGTGGGTGAAGGCTGCATAGCAGGGATAGAGGCTGCTATGTATGCCCGTGGGGTCAAACAACAGAAGTGATAACAACCATATATGATTGGCCTGCGCAAAACACAGTTGAGGGTGTATTGTCCTAATTAGTTTCTGTTTAAGGACATGTATTTTTTATACATGCCGGTTTTTTTCTTGTTGGCCAATCATTTGTTTTCCACATAACCCATAAATATTATTTCTATTTATCCTGACTCTAAAAAAGGGCAAAAAAAGAAATAACTTTTGGCCCATTTTATTTTGCGGTAAGATAAAAACGGATTCATACAAAAGAAGTTACTCCTGTTAACTCAGTAGCCGGAAAATCTGCAATTATGGACAAACCATCTTCAGCCAAAAAAACAGACCCAAAGGCAGCACTGCGCCGAACTGTCAAAGATCAATCCGGTGCAGGTAGGCTTAAAATCGGCGAGTTACTTCAGAAGGCAGGCTATGTCACCTCTAATGAGTTCACCAACGCCCAAGCTCTTCAGAAAAAATCTGGAGAGCGACTGAGTAAGCTACTCCTTGAGAGTGGTATCATTGAGGAAGATACCATCGCCAACTTCCTTAGCAGGCAGCATGGCTATCAAATGGTTGACATCGCCGAGGAAGCTCCAAACCCTGATGCCTTAAAGCTGATGCCTTATGAAATGGCCAAAAAGTATCTGGCCTTTCCGCTTCGGGTTGCAGGTGACACTCTCCAGATCACCATGGCGGAACCAACTGATGCCATGGAGGTCGAGGAAATACAGAACGCCCTTAATATGGGGCTAAATGTCTGCGTTTCCACAACGAGGAACATTGTTGATGCTTACCGAAAATATTACAAAATTGAAGAAGAGGAGTATCGGTCATTCTTCGGTCTGAAAGAGGATGAGCAAGTTGATCAAGTCGAGCAGGTTGAGGACTGGGGTGCTTTGGTGTCTGATGCTGCTGAAGATTTTGAAATTGAGGATTCAGCAGGTGATGACGATGACAAATCAGGTCAGTTTTCGGCCAACGACGCGCCGATCATCAAGTTAGTAAACGGTATCTTAGTCAAGGCAGTGCAGGAAGGGGTCAGCGATATTCATATTGAGCCATTTGAGAAGACCATGCAGGTTCGCTACCGTAAGGACGGCTCTCTCTACAAGGCGATGAACCTGCCGCTGACCATAAAAAATGCCCTGTCTGCCCGCATGAAGATCCTTGCTGGCCTGAATATTACCGAACGGCGGGTACCGCAAGATGGTCGTATCAGCATTCGCTTAGGCCGCAACAAGGCCGTGGATTTCCGTGTGTCCACCTTACCGCTTTTGCATGGAGAGGGCATTGTTCTTCGTATTCTTGATAAAGGCTCGCTTAATGTCAATCTAACAAAACTTGGTTTTGAGCCGGAGACCTTTGAGGCTCTCAAGCGCTGTCTTGATCGACCTCAGGGCCTACTTTTGGTTACAGGGCCAACAGGTTCAGGTAAAACCGTAACCCTATATTCAGCTCTTAACTCCTTGAACAGCGAGGATATTAAAATCCTTACTGCTGAGGATCCAGTTGAGTTCAACTTCAAGGGCATCAACCAAGTCAACGTCAACGTTGAGGTCGGCATGACCTTTCCTGCTGCCCTGAAAGCCTTTCTTCGTCAAGATCCCGACATTATCATGGTCGGTGAGATTCGTGACATCAGCACGGCTGAAATTGCCATGAAGGCCGCCATGACCGGCCATCTTGTCTTCAGTACCTTACATACTAACGACGCTGTAGCTACGGTCAGCCGTATGGTTGATATCGGTATTCCTCCTTATATTTTGGCAGGTTCGCTAACCATGGTTCTAGCACAGCGGCTAGGCCGTAGGCTCTGTGCCAAGTGCAAGCAGCCGATTACGGTTGAGCGGAAAAGGCTCTTAGAAATCGGTTTCAGCGAAGAGCAAATCGATAAAGAAGGCTTTCAAGTCTACGGGCCTAAGGGTTGTCCTGTTTGCAGCGGGCGTGGCTACAAAGGCCGGGTTGGTTTTTTTGAGCTGTTGGAAGTCACCAGCGAAGTGGCTCAGGCCATCCAAGCTCAGGTCTCGGAAGAACAGCTCCGCAAGGTGGCCGTGCAGTCGGGCATGCACACGCTCCGCCAAGCCGCAATTCTCAAGGTTGTTCAAGGCGTGACCAGTATTGAAGAGTTGGAAGGCAGCACAGTCATCCATCAGGACACCCTGCCACCGTATTTGGTTAGTCCGCCAGTAGAGGAATATGAGGATGGTGATATTATTATTCAAGAGGGTAATCAGGACGACCGCAATTTTTACAAGCTGGTACGAGGCAAGGTAGCAGTGCTCAAGCAGGGTAAAAAAATCGCGGAGATAACAGAACCAGGTGAATATTTTGGTGAAATGGCTTGTATCCTTGACGAAGCGCGTTATGCTTCAATTATTTCTGTTGGCCGTAGTAAAGTAAAAAAATATCCAGGCGAAAAGTTAAAAGAATTACTAGAAAAATATCCAGAAATTGCCCGTCATCTTTTCAAGACGTTGGCCAAGCGATTGCGCAAAACCGACAACATCGTCATCCAGCTGGCAGGCGGGGGAGCAGCGAAACGGCCTGCGCCGCCGGGTCCGAGGCCGCTGCGATGAGCAGAATTTCTGCCTATATAATCGCTTGGAATGAGGTCGCCAAAATTCGGGCTGCTATCAATTCTGTACTCTGGGCCGATGAAATTATTCTTGCAGATTCGTTCAGCACAGATGGCACAGCCGAGATTGCTGCGGAGCTGGGAGCACGGGTGGTACAGATTGAGTTCAAAGGTTTTGGAGATTTGCGTAATCAGGCGATGGCTGCTTGCCGCCATAACTGGATTTTCTCTCTTGATGCTGACGAACGCTGCACCCCGGAGGCGCGGGATGAAATTTTAGCCGCAATTGCCTTACCCAATCCCGCAGATGCTTATTATGTTCCTCGCCGTAATTTTTTCATGGGTCGCTGGATTAAGCATTCTGGTTTTTGGCCTGATTACCGCCAGCCACAACTTTTCCGTAAAGGTGCGTTGCGTTTTCGCAATGACCCAGTGCATGAGGAATACGAGATTGTCTCTGCCAAGCCTGTTGGTTATCTTCAGCAGCCTATCTGGCAGTTTCCCTATAAAAATTTAGAAGAGGTGGCCCGGAAAGCCAACCGTTATTCGAGCCTTGGTGCGGAAAAACTTAGCCAGCGGAGAAGACGGGCAGGAATGTTTACTGCCCTTAGTCGGGGCCTCTGGTCCTTTTTTCATATGTATATTTTGAAAAAAGGTATTCTCGATGGTTGGCCCGGTTTTGTCATTGCAGTAGGTAATTTTGAAGGCACTTGGTATAAATATGCTAAACTCCATGAACTGAATGCTAACTGGCAAGCACCAAAGAGCTTACCACTCCTGCGGCAGGAGCCAAAACGAGAAATCCTTTTATCTACGGAATGATGAGGAAGCAAGTTTGTTGACACTCTGACAGTATTCTTTGACTAATAGTAGACGCTGAGAAACTGGTAGATAAAAATAAATAGGACTCAGCATGAGGATTTGAACAGCATCACGAAAGCTCATTTTTTTCTCCAAGCAGCAGACGGAACAGTCCGCTTCCTCCCAAACACAATGTCCCGCTCTTTCTATTAAAATTTATATATTGTTTTTCAATAAAGTTCAATATTTTTTACTAGAATTTCTCTTTTTTTTTAAAAAGGGCAATTCTAGGCAGTGAACATAACTAGGCAAGAATTGTGAATTCTCTTTTTTCTACACCCCACGCTGAAAGTCTGCTGGTACATTTTCGCCGGGCTGAACAGCTCCGGGCAGAAGCAGTGCAACTTCCCTCACGAGACTTAAATCAGCGCCAGCTCTGCGATCTGGAAGGGCTACTCAACCGGGCCTTTTATCCTCTAAATGGTTTTCTTTGTCAAGCTGATTATACGTCTGTTCTGCAAAAAATGCGCTTGGTCGATGGCACGATATGGCCGCTGCCGATTTGTTTGGATGTAGATGAGGCGTTTGCTGCGAAACTGGAGATTGGTAGCCGAGTAGCTCTCAACGATGGCGAAGGTTTTCTTCTCGCAGTGCTGACTGTTGAGGATATTTGGCCAAGAGACAAAGAGGCTGAAGCTGAAGCGGTTTATGGTACCACAGATGCTAGGTTGCATCCTGGTGTGCAGGCTCTGTTTACGCAAGTCAAAGACTGGTGTATTGGTGGTAGATTAGAAGGTCTGACTTTACCTATTCATTACGATTTTCGTGACCTCCGCCTAAGTCCTGCGGAAACCAGTCGTCGTTTTCTCCAGCAAGGTTGGCGCAGGGTGCTGGGCTTTCATACTAAAAAATATTTGCACTGCGCCCATCGAGAGATGGTCCTCGCTGCGGCTCGGCAGGCAAGTTGTGCGATTTTACTTCAGCCTGCTTTGGGGCTAGAACATCCTGGTAACCGGGAGTATTACACCCAAGTACACTGCTATCAAGAATTTGTTCGCCAGTTTCCAGCCAATATGATTCAGCTCGGTATCATTCCCTTGGCCGAACGCCATGCTGGCCCTAGAGAGGCACTCTGGCATGCCTTAATTCGTCGAAACTATGGCTGCACACATTTCATGGTTGCGGCGAATCACGGTGACCCCTTTGCTGATAGCGACATTGAGTCTTTTTACCCACTTGGCGAAGCGCAACAACTGGTAGATTCATTAGCCAACGAAACTGGCATTACTATGGTACCAGAACAGGCAATGGGCTATGTCGAAGAACGAGCTTGCTATGTTCCGTTAGATCAAGCTGGTAAGGAAGAAACTGTAAAAAGTATTAGTTCCAAAGAACTGCGACGACGGCTGGAATGGGATCTTCAGATTCCTGAATGGTTTTCCTCTCCCGGTGTGGTGGCTGAACTACGCCGTTCCTTTCCACCCCGTTTCAAACAGGGTTTTACTGTATTTCTGACCGGGCTGTCTGGCTCTGGAAAATCCACTATTGCTAAAGTATTGATGGTGCGTTTTATGGAAATGCGTGACCGGCCTGTCACTTTGCTGGATGGTGATATTGTGCGCAAGAATCTCTCTTCAGAACTGAATTTTTCGCAAGAACACCGCAATCTGAATGTAACTCGAATAGGTTATGTAGCGAGTGAGATTACTAAAAACGGAGGTATAGCCCTCTGCGCACCCATTGCTCCTTATGAAGAATCGCGGCAAGAAAATCGACGACAGATTAGTCGTTATGGTGGCTACATCGAGGTTTACGTGGCTACACCATTGGAGATCTGCGAACAACGCGACCGCAAAGGATTGTATGCGAAAGCAAGGTCTGGGCTAGTTAAAGGCGTAACTGGTATTTCTGATCCCTATATTCCACCATCCAAGCCTGAAATTATGATTGATACTTCAAGGTTAACTCCAACAGAGGCCGTGCAGGAAATACTCTTCTATTTGGAAGAGCAGGGTTATGTCAGATAGGGCGGTATAAAAAAACACGGCATTTAGCTCTCGTCGTTGCAGTTCTTTTGTTAGGCTGGTAAAACAGCGTTCTGTGTACGTAGAGTTTTTTCAGAAGGATTAGCTATTGTTTTCTGATGTCTTCCATTAGTACAGATATTCTTATTATAGGAGCTGGGCCGGGCGGTATATCCTGCGCCAAAGCACTGGCTGAACAAGGCCGCAAAGTCTTGGTGCTGGAACGGCGACCAGAGATCGGGCCAAAAGTTTGTGCTGGAGGCCTCACATGGGATGGGCTACTGCGCTTGGTGCCAGAGGATCTCATCGAACGCAGCTTCCGCAAACAGCATATTTTTTCTTCCTGCCAGAAAACTGTGGTACAAGAAGAAAATCCAATCATTGCTACTATTAGCCGCAAAGTGTTGGGGCAATGGATGGCAGAGCAGGCAAAACACGTTGGAGCTGAAATCATCACAAATAGCAAGGTCAGCTCAGTTGATGGTTTACGGGTGACAGCGGACTGTAGCGGTATCCGTAAAACTTTTGTCTGTTCCCAGCTTGTTGGCGCAGACGGAGCCAATTCCATCGTTCGGCATAGCCTTGGCATACCTGCTGAAGCACGAGGTATTGGTATTAACTTCCAAATACCTAGCTTCTCAGAACGGATGGAATGGCATCTTAGCACACGAAGTTTTGGTTCTGGTTATGCGTGGATATTTCCGCATAAAAATACCGTTTCTGTAGGAGCATACAGTCCACAGGCTAAGATGTCAGCTGGTCGATTAAAACGTAACCTGCTCCGCTGGGCAGAAGGACGAGGTTTTCATGAGCTTCAGGAGCTACCCTGTCAGGCTGCGCTAATCAATTATGATTATCGGGGATATCAATTTGGCACAACGTGGCTAGTTGGTGATGCTGCTGGTCTGGCCTCTGGCCTGACAGGGGAAGGTATTTATCCAGCAATTATCTCTGGTGAAACTGTCGCCCAGCAAATTCTCGATCCACGTTATAACAATGACAGCAAGCTCTCTGCGCTGCTCCGTAGACAGCAACAGCACCGCCGTATCATCAATCTTACAAATCGACATTCAGTCTGTTCGCTGCTCTTAACAGAGCTATTCATTCTTCTCCTTCGCTGCCACCTGCTTAGTTTTCATGCCTTAGAAATGGCTCCTTCGCTGCAAAAAACGTGAACATCCATGTCAGAAGAAAAGAAAAAAAACAAGCATGTCCTCGTCTGGAATCTGCTTTTTGTAGCTGTCTGTGGAGGTGTTTTTTTCTTTCTTTGGAATGCGCCACCAGAGACTACTGCGCATCTGCCCCACGATAGCCAGCACAATCGTTTCCTAAAAATAGACAAAAAAGAGGCAGAGACACACTGTAGTGAATGTCATGGAGAGGGAAAAATGCCTTTCCCAAAAGAACACCCCCCTCCTTATCGCTGCCTATTTTGTCATAAACGGAACTAACATCATGTGGAATGTCAAAGACGTATATTATATTTCTGATTCTACTGCTCTGATGGCAGAGGATATGGGTAAATCTCTGCTCTGCCAATTTCCAGAGATTGGCTTTCATGAGGAAAAAATTCCTTTTGTCCGTGAAAAACGGGATGCAGAAGTGGTTTTAGCTCAAATTATGGAGCAGTCCGGCGGGCTACAGCCATTGATTTTCTGTACCATTATGGATGCGGAGGTGCGGCGGGTCTTTGATACAGCAGAAGTGGAGATGATCGACCTCTACGGCGGTTTTCTTGATCGATTAGAACACACTTTAGAGGCCAAGGCATTACATCAACCAGGCTTTTTCCGCAATTGCGATGATAGTAAAACTGAACGGCAGGTTGAGGCTATTCGCTACACCTTAGATCATGACGATGGACGCAATACTCGTGGTTATGATAAGGCTGACCTCATCCTGATCGGTGTCTCCCGTACTGGTAAAACGCCGGTCTGCGCCTATATTGCCACCCACATGAGTCTCAAGGCCGCTAATTTTCCAATGACTGCTGATCATCTGGGTGCCTATGAGCAACTACCTGCGGATATCATCCGCAATAAGTCTCGATCCGTAGGCTTGACTGTCACGCCACAGTTTCTGCATCGTATCCGTGAAGAACGCTACCGAGGCAGTAAATATGCCCAACTTACTACTTGCAAGACTGAATTACAGCAGGCCGAGCAGCTCTACATGCAGCATGGTATCGAGATTGTGCATACAGAAGGGAAATCAATTGAGGAACTATCTGCAGAAGTAACTAATCTACCTGGTATCCGCAAAAGAGAGAGAGCGTTACCTCTCCGTTGAATCCTATACTGATGCGAAACCAGTTTTGGCTGCTGAGTTTACTGTTCCTTGTTTTGACGTGGAATGGTACTGCTGCTGAGGAAAATAAAGCTATTGATAATAACCCCATGAATCGTCCTGAAATACAGCGCGTCCTGTTCCGTCCCCGCGCTGCGGCCCGAACTGCTCTGCCATCCGGTGCAACAGACATTGATGTTGAAGTGGAGCCGGGCGTTAGCATTGGCTGTCGTCTCTTCACGGTAGATAAGGCCGCGCCAACCATTCTTTTTTTTCATGGAAATGGTGAGATTGTTTCAGATTATGACCAGATTGGACTGCTTTATGTGAAGCAAGGTCTTAATCTATTTGTTACTGATTATCGAGGCTATGGGTGGAGCGATGGTAGTTCTACTTTTTTCAATTTACTGACAGACAGCCATGCTCTTTATGCGTATCTCAAGCAGTATCTACAGGAAAATGGCTATAGTTCGACCTTGTTTATCATGGGTCGCTCACTTGGCTCAGCCTCAGCCATAGAGCTATCTTCGACCTATAACAGTGAGATTGCTGGTTTGATTATTGACAGTGGCTTTGCTCTTACGTTGCCTCTTGCAGAAACATTGGGCTTAGGTGAACTGCTCAAGGGAATCTCTATCAGTGAGGAACGTACCTTTAATAATATCGGTAAAATTAGCAAAGTAACCAAGCCAACCTTGCTGCTTCACGGCCACAACGACACCTTAATCCCTCTTTGGCAGGCGGAAAAGCTTCATGCTGAATCTGGAGCACGTACCAAGGAACTGCAAGTTGTGCCAGGCGCAGATCATAATTCTCTGATAGCAGTGGGAGGTAAATATTACTTTCAGGCAATCAGCCATTTTGTTCGTCAAATCACAGGTTCAGATGATTGGCGTAAACGAAGGAAAAAATTTAAAGAAGTACAGAAGAAGGAACAAGAGGAATAGGCATGACAGACAAACGAATCGACTATCTCTCTTGGGATGAATATTTCATGGCTGTAGCTCTGCTTTCTGGACTGCGTTCCAAAGACCCAAATACCAGAGTTGGAGCCTGTGTGGCAAGCGCATCTAATAAAATCATTGGCGTAGGCTATAATGGCTTTCCTTGGGGTTGTTCAGATGATGAACTACCTTGGGGACGCGAGGGCAATTATTTAGATACCAAATATCCTTATGTCTGCCATGCCGAGCTAAACGCGGTACTTAATTCGACTATCCACGATCTGCATGACTGCCGGATTTATGTGGCTCTTTTTCCTTGTAATGAATGTAGCAAAGTAATTATCCAGTCCGGCATTCGGGAAATTATTTATCTGTCTGATAAGTACAAAGACACTGATTCAGTCAAGGCTGCAAAAATTATGTTTGCCAAGTCAGGCGTATTATGTAGGCAGTTTGTACCGGAACGAGATTCAGTTTCACTTTCTTTTGTTCAGCCATACAGTGAAAAAACTTGTTTTTCTTATAGGCAAGAAGTATAAAAAATGCTATTCTCTGGCTGGGAAGGAACAATATCAATTACCATAGGAGAAAAAGGTGATGAAAAAAGCAGCAATAGCAACAGCTCTTTTTTTCTTGCTGGCGAGCGGACAGGCTCTAGCCGCCGCTTGGACAGATAATTTTTCAGAGGATTTTGACAAAGCTGGGCTTGATTTAGCTGTAGAGAATGCTCTCGCTAACGATGTCACACCTCAGACAATCTTAGATTACGTAGTAAAAAATAGAGATAAGTTTAATTCTCAATTGTCATTAAAAGCCTTGTATTGCGCGGGTGTAGATGTGGATGTCGTTGCACGGGCTGCAAGCGCACTCGGTATTCTTGACAAGGTCATTAAAGAGACTTTTCAGCAGAGTATCGAGGAATGCGGTTCTAAAATGGCATTGTCTGATAGAGATATACTTGATTTACCAGAAGGCGGCAATTTGACAGGAAGTGCTCCAGAGGGCGTTACACCACCAACGATTCCCACGCCCGTCAATAATACTGGAGGAACAAGCAGCAGTTCTAGATCAACCAACAGTGGTTCTTCATCGACTGTTCATCGACCAGCAATTCCCTTGCCACCAGCTGGCCCTTCAGCCAGTCCAAGCCTGCCTTAATTTGTCTGGACAACGAACGAAAAATCACAGGAGAAAATGATGAAGAAATATCATGTTGGTGTGCTGTTACTTTTCTTTGCAGCTCAGGCCCACGCTGAGACATCTACCGGAGATACGGCTGCACAGGCAGGGGACGTTAGTAGCCAAGAAGTGACGAGCACAACGGAAAGCCAAGAAGTTCAGTCTACTACCGGAGCTGAATCATACGATACTGATGAGGGTTCTGGTACTGATGAGGGATATGTATTTGGTTATCGTAATGGCTACCTCCATGCGGCTTTGGCTGGAAAAGGAGAATGGACCGACAACCTGTATAACACAGATGCCAATAAACAGAGTAATTTCCTAACCCAGATCTCACCGTCTGTCTGGTTAACCTTGCCGAGAAGATCAAAGAAACCAATGCAGATTGTTTCGGATAATACGGCGATAGGCGGTCTTCAATATTCTCCACCTGACACGGATGTCTATACCAAGATTCAGGCATATCTTGCAGGAAACCTCGACTTTATGGCCTATTCAGAAGATTCTGATCTGAATCACACAGAAGGTGATCTTGAGGCAATGTTCCAATACAAGCCTGCGGAGAAGCTCACCTTTCAGATGCTAGATAAATATAATCGTAGCCAAGATATTTATAACCTTGCTGAAGCGACACAGGAAAACGATCGTGTTTATGATTCCAACGTTTTTGGTTTAGGTGCAGCATGGTATTCTAAAGATAGGTTTTCTGTTAAAGCAGCATACAGAAATTTTTTCTTAGAGTATGATGAGGATATTAATGACTACATGAACCGTACGGATAACGGTTTTGACTGCGCCCTGTACTACGAGTACAGTGAAAAAACTAATGTTTTTCTTCAATATCAATATCTCGTTGCTGAGTATGATACAGAGGAAATGCCGGGCAATGACAACAACATCTTAGTCGCTGGTCTTAACTGGCAAGCCACAGTTAAGACAAATTTGATGGCCAAAGCTGGCTATCAAACAGTTGACTATGATGAGCTGACACCATATAGTCCTTACTACTATACTACCTATGATGACAGCGACTCTAATTTTTATTTTGAGACGCAAGGCATCTGGCATGCAACGGTGAAAAGCAACGTATTGCTGAATGCGAAGTACAGCATTGAGCAATCAGATAGTGAGCAGGCGTTAAATAAGAGTGTATTTGCCTTCCGCGTTGCCCTTGATCACAGATTTACCGATCGGCTACGTGGCGATGTCAATCTTGTCTATGAAAATTCTGAATATGCGCAGTTTGATGGAGATACCCGCAATGACGATCGTTGGTACTTCAAGCCACAAGTTCAGTTTGCTGTGAATAAATGGCTGTTCGTGAATGCGTATGTCAGCTACGATACCAAGAATTCTGACTATGAAGGGTTAGACTACGACACTAGCACGATTGGCTTTGGTCTCCGTGGATCGTTCTAAGTTGTGATGTACTTGTTGTAAACTAATTATCTGCTTTGTCTTTAAATAGGCAGAGCAGATAATTATATTTGTAGCTCCCTCAACATCTGTTTCCATTCATGAAAACTGTCTATTCTCTCTTTACAGTAGAACTTTTGCGCAGAGTTTTTTTGCTATTATTGCTCTGCCATTTTATACAGCCGACATTGTCCGCCGTTGCGGAGGATTATCAGATTGGATCAGGAGATGTGCTATCCATTGCAGTTTATGGCTATGATGAATTAAAGACAAAAGTTCGAGTTACAGAAAGCGGGAGCATTGACTTTCCCTTGATAGGAACTGTCCAAGTTGGTGGAATCAAGACTTCAGAAGCAGCTAAAAAAATTGAGACCCTCCTTGCTGATGGCTATATAGTCAATCCACAGGTTCAGATTTATATTGAAGAATTTAAAAGTAAAAAAGTAGCTGCTCTTGGGCCGTTTAATAGACCTGGTCTGATTGAACTCAGTGGGCCAACCACACTATTAGAATTAATTTCTAAGGCGGGTGGCTTAAGTAAAGATGCAGGAGACACTATTACTATAACCAGCGAAAATGGAAAAATTGTCACTGTTGATGTAACAAAATTGATTAAAGATGGTGAAGCGACGAGCAATATCCCTATACTTGGTGGTGAAACAGTTGCTGTATCCAAAGGTGAGCCGCCAGTTTGCTATATTACCGGGCAGGTAAAACGGCCAGGTGCTTATCCTTGGATTGAGAATATTACTGTTCTTAAAGTCGTTTCCTTAGCCAGTGGTTTTACAGGCATGGCAGCAGAATCTCGTATTAAGATCAATCGGGTTGTCAACGGTAAAAAAACCGTTTTAGATAACGTTGAGATGGATACTAAGGTTTTGCAAGATGATGTTATCGAAGTGCCTGAAAGTTTTTTCTGAAATAGCCTGACCACCAGTTTCATATATATTTTATCCCCATAAAAAGAAATGTATTCTAACGATCCCCTACAGGATGGGCAGGAAGAACGTATTCTGCATCTACGTGATTATTTACGCATAGTTTCTAAGCGCAAGGGACTTCTTGTGACAATAGTCACGATTTCAGTTCTAGCCGCTATTTTATCCGCATTTTCAAAAATTCCACTCTATACAGCTTCTACAAGAGTACTTATTGACAAAAATCTTGACATGGGTCGGATTGAAGGAGCCAATAGTCCCTATGCTGGCTGGGATCCTAATTTTCAGGAGACGCAGTTTGAGACGATTCAAAGCGAAAGTGTCACCTTACGGGTGGTAAAAAATCTTCATCTCGACACCAAATACCGCCATTATTTTCTTACAGACAAACCTGCTGAACCAGCCCTGTCTAGTCTTGTCATTGATTGGCTTTCTTCTTTAATCAGTGATGTGGTTATCACCATTGAAGGCTTGGTGAGTCCTCAACTGAATCAAGAGGAAATGATATTGGCAGATGATGCGGAAAATAGTGAAAAAATTGTTTCCGAACCAGAAAGCGATGCAGAAAAAATTGCAAAACTGATTCAGCAAGCCATTAATGTTGAGCCGGTCAAAAATACCAAACTGGCTGACGTATCTTACACCCACGAAAAGCCAGAAGTAGCCCAGCTCGTTGCAGATGCACTGGTGCAAGCCTATATTGATGAAACCTTAGATATCAAAACCAGCACGGCCAGAAACGCATTGCAATGGATGACTGCTAAGGCAGCAGAAGAGCAGAAAAAACTGGAGGATTCGGAAAAGACGCTGCAAGCGTATATGCGGAAAAATGACATTGTCACCGTAGAAAACAGACTCACTGTCCTGCCTGAACGCCTTTCTGGATTCAGCAAAGATTTAGCCGATGCGCAGACCCAAGAAAAAGAACAAGAGGCCATCTATCGACAAATCGAAAGGGCAGGCAAAAATTATGATCTTTTAGAGACAATTCCTCTGTTCGCTGCAAGCGATGTTCTCCGTCAGATTCGTTCTCAATTAGTGACTTCGGAGCAAAAAGTGCTAGAGCTGTCTGCAAAATATGGAAAAAAGCATCCAGCCATGCAGCAGGCTTTAGAGGAACGACAGGTTTTACAACGGGCTAGGCGGGATGAAATTGATCGGATTACTGCGGCAGCTAAGAATGCCTACGAGCTAGCTAGGGCCAAAGTAAAAGACATTAAAGCCATGATGGATGAAGCTAAGGCTGAGCTGCAAGATACAAACGAGCGCTTTGTTCAATATTCCATTCTGAATCGGAATAAGGAGATGAACCGTACTGTTTTTGAAGCTCTTTCTTCCAGCATCAAGACGACTGATGTCACCTCTCAAGCTATGGATATTAAAATTTGGGCCGTTAAAAAAGCAGAATTGCCGAAATATCCTTCCAAACCAAACAAAAAATTGTATCTTTTAATAGGCTTGGTTGTTGGATTTGGTGGAGGCTTGGGCCTGATTTTTCTATTGGATTACTTAGATAATACGGCAAGATCTGGTAAAGAGATTGAGGATCGTTATGGTTTGACAGTTTTGGGTTCTGTCGAAGACATGAATCCTAAAAAACATAATATTGAAACTTTTGTCCGCGATAACCCTCTGTCACCAATAGCAGAAAGCTATCGCTTGATTCGTTCCAGCCTATTGCTTTCTACCCCAGAGCATCCGCCTAGGGTGATCTTGATGACCAGTATGGTGCAACAAGAGGGCAAATCAACCACTACCAAGAACTTAGCCCATATTCTAGCCCAGAACGATAAAAAAGTTTTGATTATTGACTGTGATATGCGTCGTCCTCGACAGCATTCCATGTTTGGTATTGTCAATAACTACGGTTTAAGTAATTATTTATCTGGTAACACGGATGAAAAACAAAAGCTCATCCGGCAGGTACCAGATAGCCAAGTTTACTTAATTACTTCTGGGCCAGTACCGCCTAATCCAGCAGAGTTGCTCAACTCCAGTAAAATGGTGCGACTTGTCAAGGAAACGCAGGAACAATTTGATTTTGTTTTACTCGATTCGCCGCCAGTACAACAGGTGACAGACAGCCTTGCTCTCTCGCCGATTGCGGACGGGACAGTTCTCGTGGTTAGGGCCGGTAGCACCACCTATGAAATGCTGGATAGCGGCATCAAGCGGTTACGGGAAGGACATGGCCATATGTTAGGAATAGTCCTGAACCGACTGAAAAGGAAACATTCTGATAAGGGCTATTACGGCTATTACTCATATTATTCGAAGAACGGTGGCTATAGCAGTTACTATAGTAGCTATCGGAACGAGGAAAGTAACAAAGAGAAAAAAGAAGAAACTAAGCAAGAAGTTTAACATTAGCTTGGTATGGCTTTTGCTTTTTTTCTTATAGTTCTTTTTTTTGCTCCATTAGCGTTTGGCACTACAGAGCTTTGGTCTACGGTCACTGCCCAGTTATTGGTAGCGGTGGCCGTTTTATGTTGTTTTCTTCCACGTAGTAAACAACGAAAACGCCTATTTTACCAAGTTCCAGGCGTAACACCTCTCCTGCTTTGTCTGAGTTGGATTTATCTACAATGTCTTCCTCTGCCTGTAGAGACAATTCGCCTCATCTCTCCACAGACGGTCGCCATCTATCAGCCTATTCTTGAGCTTCTCCCGGCAGAAACATGGATTCCGCTAACCATTAACCTGCAAGCCACTCTTTTTGAAGCCCTTCGCTTCACAACATATATTCTTTTCTATATCCTGACTGTTCAGCTTCTTGCCTCAAACAAAAGGCTGTCAGCAACCGTTACCAGTATCGTCTGGCTTGCGCTCTTCATTGCCTTTGTCTCTATGTTGCAAAAGGCAGCAGCCCCAGATAGCTTATTTTGGTTGCGGAAGAAGGAATATGGTTATAGCTCTTTTGGTCCTTGGGTTTATAAAAACCAGTATGCTGGGTTTATGGTCATGCTCTGCCCGTTGGTGCTGGCTCTTTTCCTCTTGCATCGGCCAATTACTGATCATGATGAATCCTTCCGGGAGAGACTACTACATCTATTTTCCGGCACTGGTGCCAATCTGCATTTATTATTTGGCTTTGGCGTGATTGTAGTTATGGCCTCAGTGCTGCTTGCTCAGTCGCGAGGAGGTTTACTCAGTCTGGTGTTTGCTCTCCTGCTGTTTTTTCTCCTGTTAGCCCGTAGTCAAAGAAAAATTCAAACTTGGACTTTGTTGTTCCTATTTGTGGGATTACTTGCTGCTGGAGGTTGGTTTAGCTGGGGAGCCATCATGGCTAAATTCGATCAGGCTATCGATCTTAGTGAAGGTACCTTACAAAATGCACGATTCTCCATCTGGAACGATACGATTAAGATCGTTCCAGATTTTCTCGTCACTGGAACTGGTTTTGGTACCTTTATTGACATATTCCCCAACTACAAGAGCTTTGCTGATAGTCTGATTTATGATCATGCCCATAACGATTATTTGGAGCTACTCACCGATGGCGGGCTAGTTGGTTTTATTTTGGCGGCTTGGTTTGTGGTGATAGTGCTGTGGAAGGGCTGGCAGAAGATATTCAGTCGTCATGAGCGGTTCTCTGTCTTGATTGCTATAGCCTCTTTCAGTGGTATTGCCGGTCTTCTTTTTTTTAGCCTTACCGACTTTAATCTGCACAACTGGGCTAACGGTTTATATTTTTTCTTTCTTTGTGGTTTACTGGTTTCTGCGGGCCACACACGCCAACACTATCGAAAACGACCTACATTGCTTCCTTCAGTAGCTTCACCAGCCAAGGTACGCATAGCTATTTTTTTTACAGCAATGATAGTCCTCCTTACTCTGCTGCGTCTCCAAGGAGGGCTATTTTTTGCTGAACGCTATTATAGACAGGCACACGCAATTTCAGAATCCACTGATTTTGATCTGGAAAAGCAGCTACCGTTTATGAGTAAACTGCTAGAAGAGGCAAGAAAAAAAGCTCCTCTCAGCAGTAGTTACTACTATGCACTGGCCAACCTCAAACAGTATGAGCAGGATAAGCAAGCAACACTCCAGCTCTATCTTAAAGCAGCTCGGTTGCAGCCTATGGAAGGAACATTTTTACAGGCTATTGGGCTAGAACTGGCAAAGACTGATCTGGATAGAGGCCGCAGGCTAGTGCACATCGGCTATGAGCGCTCTCGCCTGAAAGAAGGTGCTCTGAGCACGTGGGTTGATTTTGAAATGTCCCACAAAAACTGGACAGAAACCTTTCGTATTTTGCGCCAAGAGTTGCAACGTGATCCTCGCCTATTGAACAGTATTTTTCCATTGCTCACTGCGCAGGAATTCTCCAAGGAGGAGATTGCGAGCATTCTTCCTCACCTAACTTCAGCGTGGATTACTGCTGCCAACCTGAGTAAAGCCGCAGGTAACGCAAAGGATGAAGGCTATTTTCTTGAACAGGCCCTTGATTTCATTGACCAAGAGGTAAAGGCAAACCCGCAATATTTTATGCGAATTTTTTGGTATTATCGGCAGCTCAAAGAGCAAGAAAAGGCAGCAGATGTCTTACGAGAAGGTATTCGTTATTCACCTGAGTATGTGCCGTTCCACATCTATCTTGGTGATTATTACAGAGACAAGGGCGTTGATTACCGGGCACTGGAAGAGTACAAACAGGCTTTACTCATCCAGCCCAGCAATGTAGATATTAAAAAGAGACTACAGCAAATTCAGGAAAAGTAGCAGGCTCAAGACCAATCTTGAGTATTGAGAACTGTTCCTTGTGTGGAAATTATAACCTGCCGTACTGGTACGTTAGCTCCTGCTTGGCTATACGCTTTTCTGACTATCTGAAGCATAGCCGAGCAGCAAGGTACTTCCATAATCAGGAGAGTGACACTCTTGAGCTTTCTTGTCTGAAATAATTCTGTGAAGCGGTCAACGTAGAGTTGCTGATCATCAAATTTTGGACAACCCATCAATACCTTGCGGCCTTGGATGAAGTCTTGCTGAATACTTGCACAGGCAATAGCCGTGCAGTCAGCAGCGATCAGTAAATCACAATTTTCCAGAAATGGGGCTGAAGGCGGTACGAGGCGAATTTGCACTGGCCAATGACTCAAAGCACTACTGCTTTGCGTAGACGAAGGTGTATTAGCTGCTTCACAAAAAAATGTTTGAATCTGTGCGGAAGGACAAGCAGTTGCTGTTTTTTTCTTGTCTTCAGCTAAGAATTTTTCTACGGCCTCCTCATCAAAAGCATCTGCCTCCCGCTCGATGATCGACAACGCACCAGTCGGGCAATGGCCTAGGCAGGCTCCTAGTCCATCACAAAGATTGTCTGCCACGAGTTTAGCCTTGCCATCAACTATCTGCAAAGAGCCTTCAGCGCAATTGGGTATACACTCACCACAGCCGGTACAGAGTTCTTCATTGATTGTGATAATCTTTCTTTTCATAATAGCCTCTTGGCTTGTATTAAAAGTTATGATATAGACATAATCTATAAATGATTTTGGGCATTTTTGCATTTAAAGAACAAAGGTCTCTTCTATTCACGTCTTCAATTTAATATATTTGTTTATGCTAGGGATATGAGAAAACGGGTAAGCAAATATTCAACACATTAAAAAAAATGAAGCTCGCTACACCGAAACAGATGCAGGCTCTTGACCGAGCAGCGATAGAGGATTTTGGCATTCCCGGCCTTGTGCTGATGGAAAACGCAGGTCGGACTATGCTTGACCTGATGGAAGCTGAATTTGGCCCTGTTGCAGGCCAAACTGTTTGTATCTTTATCGGGCCAGGAAACAATGGCGGAGATGGCTTGGTCATTGCCCGCCATGTGTTGCAACGCAATGGTTTACCTTTTCTTATTTTTTTAGTGGAGTCTGATAAACTACACGGTGATGCAGCAATCAATGCAGAAATCTGCGGTAAGCTCTGGCTTGACCACTGCCTCGTTACACAGGAACAAGATTTTTTAGAGGTTGAGGAACGTATTCGACAGTTTCATTTTGAACGCCCCATTCACAGCTTTGTTGATGCCTTATTTGGTACCGGCTTAACTCGCAAATTGGAAGATCATTTTGCGGCAGCAGCTCAGTTCATCAATAAGCTATCCTGTAAAAAAGGCTGGCCAGTAGCAGCAGTTGATATCCCTTCTGGTTTGTCGGGCTTAACTGGAACGACACTCAGTTGTGTAGCTGTGCAGGCTGATCTAACGGTAACTTTTGGTTTACCTAAACCGGGGCATTATCTACACGGTGGTACGGCTGTTGGCAAACTTTGTCTTGTTGATATTGGTATTCCACCGCAGGTAGTAGCCGCAGCTCATCTGCCGGGCGACTTACTTGACCAACAGAGCGTTGCACCGCTGCTTCGATCTCGACCAAAGGCTGGTCATAAAGGTACCTTTGGTCATTTGCTGATTTTAGCCGGTTCAAAGGGAAAAACTGGTGCGGCCTTACTAGCGGCACAGGCAGCCCTGCGCAGTGGTTGTGGTTTGGTAACTTTAGCTGTACCTGCTGCCCTTAATCCAATTTTTGAGACCGCCCTACCAGAGGCCATGACTGTACCCCTGCCTCATTCAGATACCTGTCTCTCTGTCGCGGATTATCAGCTTATAGCCGAGTTGGCAGAAGATAAAGACGCATTAGTCATCGGGCCAGGCATTGGTACGGCCCCTGAGACCAGCGAGCTACTCCTTCGCTTGCATCGCCGCATCCCTCTGCCTATACTATTAGATGCGGATGCGCTGAATTTGCTCTCTCAAAATCTTCTCTATATTGAAGACTGTGGCGGCCCACGCATTCTAACCCCTCATCCTGGTGAAATGGCGCGCTTGACTGGCTTAACTACTGCCGAAGTTCAAGCAGATCGACTCAAGGCCGCAGATTGGTTGGCCGAGGCCAGCATCAGAAATGGATGTGAAATTATTACGGTGTTAAAAGGGGCTGGAACCGTGGTCTGCTCCAGCAAAGGCCATTGGGCTATCAACAGCAGTGGTAACAGTGGGTTAGCAGTGGGCGGTACTGGCGATGTCCTTTCTGGTTTGATTGGAGGATTACTGGCTCAAGACTATTCACTTTGGGATGCTGCGGGTGCTGGAGTGTTCCTGCACGGTTTGGCGGGCGATCTTTTGGCCAAGGAGCGCAGTCAAGGTTTTACTGCGTCAGAGCTTGCAGCAACGCTACCACTCGCATTTATGGCAATCCAACAAGCTGTTACTCTCTGATCTAAAAAATACAATGGACGCGACTTATCTGACTGAACTCTTTTTCAGTGGCCTGACGCGCGGCTCAATCTACGCCTTGATTGCGCTGGGTTATACCATGGTCTATGGCATCATTGGTCTGATCAATTTTGCCCACGGCGAAATTTATATGATCGGAGCCTTTACCGCGTTTATTACCGCTAGTGCATTGTCTATTTACGGTTTTCCCGGACTTGCCATCTTTATCCTAACCGTACTGGCTGCCTCGGTATGGGCCGCAGCCTACGGTTTCACAATCGAGCGGGTAGCCTACCGGCCTTTACGTAAGGCACCTCGGCTTTCTCCCTTGATTTCAGCTATTGGTTTATCAATCTTTCTGCAAAATTACGTTCTGCTGGTTCAAACACCTGACTTCTTGCCTTTCCCAGAATTAATCCCTGTTTTTGATCTACCTGAACGTTTAGCTCCTGTCACCGGCTCTACAGATGTAGTCATTCTTGGCATTACAGCCATAGCCATGATCGCTTTGACGTGGTTGATTAAGTTCACCCGGCTGGGCAAGGCGATGCGAGCTACTGCCCAAGATCAAACTATGGCCCTCTTGCTCGGCATTGACATTAACCGAGTTATTTCTGCTACTTTTGTTATCGGCTCTGCCTTAGCCGCACTGGGCGGGCTACTTATTGCCTCTCATGTTGGCCAGATCAACTTTTCTATCGGCTTTATTGCTGGTATCAAGGCATTTACCGCTGCAGTATTGGGAGGCATTGGCTCTATTCCTGGAGCAGTGCTGGGCAGCTTCATTCTTGGTCTCACCGAAGCCTTTGCCGCAGGCTATGTTTCCAGCGATTATGAGGATGTCTTTGCCTTTTCGCTCTTAGTGCTGATTCTCATCTTTCGGCCCGCAGGTATTCTTGGGCGCACCACACAAGAAAAGGTTTAAGCAGAGAACTTACCTTCTTTTTCACAGAGAAACAGCTCGTGGTATTCTTCTTCCTGCAAATGCTTCTGCAAAATACCTGTTATGCTGTCCACGATTTGTATAATATCTTCATCAGCAAGGCGAGGAATCAGCGTTTGTAAGAATTCTTCTCGACTGAGTAAGCGCAAAAAAAGAGCCAATGACTGCTCATCTCTTCCTCTATCCCAACCAAAGCATATCTGGGTAGGATCGAAATTTGCTGGTAAATTACTCATTGAGCTATTACCTGCCAGAAGATCTTGCGACTTCTTGGGCCATCATATTCGCAGAAAAAGACATGCTGCCATGTACCGAGCCTGAGTTTGCCTTTGGCAATGAGCAGGGTAACGGAGCTGCCTGTAAGGGTTGCCAGAGCATGGGCAGGCGAGTTGCCTTCAGCATGGCGGCAGGGATAGGACTGAGGGATAAACTGCTGAAAAAGGCCAAGTAAATCATGCTGCACTGCTGGATCGCAGCCCTCATTAATGGTCAGCCCGGCCGTGGTATGTGGATTAAAGAGACAGAGCAGTCCATCCGTAACATCTGCCACTTTTATCGCCTGTTGAGCTTGTTCGGTGATATCCACAAACTCTGTGGTGGAGTTTGTGGACAACGTGAAGGTTCCTGAACGCATCAACCTTACTGGAGCTGCCAGTTACCGTAGCTGTCACGGCAGGCAGTGCTGTAGGTTCTTTCAGTTCTGCCATCAATAATAGCCACGATCTCTGCCTTACGGCAAGGTTGATTGTTTGGGCCAGTATATGGAGACTGCGGTGTCACCGTATATTGATTATGGCTGTCTGGGTTGTTCCAAGCCACAGGCTGTCCAGAAGGTGCAGTTTCATAGGCCATAGAAAGTTGCTGCTGATCAGACTTGTCCATCTCATTACCAACAATATAGCCAAGCATACCACCAACTGCTGCGCCGATTAGGGTCGCTCCAGTATTTTTGCCAATTGCTTGGCCAGCAATAGCACCTGCGGCTGCTCCGCCTACACCGCCCATCTGGGCCTTGTTAGCCATACAGGATGAAAGCAGCAGAGCCGAAAGAGCTGCGGCGGCTATGCAATGTATTTTCTTCATGAAAATCCTCCAGATTGGTGGGTTATTGCGCAGCCTAGCAGTTTGTTGTATCTGAAATTCACTGGCTGCGAAAAATACTGTACATATAATATAGTACGACTATCATACCACAGGCTAGTTGATCTTTTCAATCTCAATGCGTTATTTCTGTCTGCCAGAAAAGCTGTCAAGCTGACTCTGAGAAAAATGTTTGACGGAAGTATCTTTTACGCTAATCTGGATGCTGGCATGTCCTCATAAACAGCGGATCTCTAGGAGGCAGCAGTGAAAGGAAGGATGGAACCATTGTCCTTTGTCAGCACCGCCCAGGTCGCTCAATTACTTAAACGACTACGCAACCTTAGTGGTGATCAGGCCCAAGAGCTGACCCTGCTGCGTGATGAATTCACTGATCCAGAGGACTTGGTACGAGGTTACGTTGAGCCGCATCTTCAAGAACGTCACCCGATCAATCCGCAGCAAGAAGGTATTCTCCCTCTGGTGCCGCGTCAACCTGCTTTTGCCTTGATCAATCAATTTCTTGGCAGTGGCCCGCTTCAAAGCCAAGATTGCAGCAATCAGCTTTTTCTCCTTGCCGAAGCAGGGATGGGTAAAACCTCTCTGCTCTTAGTACTTAAACTCCTTTCCCTGACTAAATGCTGGTCGCAGGGCTGCCACTGTGAATTATTCCGGCTAGGTCGTGACACCTTTGCGCAACTTGCAGCCTTAGAGAGAAAGTGCGATACCATCCTCTTGCTTGATGGACTAAACGATGACCAGATAGCACGCAAACAACGCAAAGAGCGACTTTTAGAACTCCTTAAAATCGGGGCAGGATTTCGTAGAGTACTTATTACCTGTCGTACTCATTTTTTTCCTGATATTTATTTTGATCGTTCAGGCAGACAAATTATTCAAGGTTTGGAAGGGTATAACTGTTCAGTTTTGCATATATCTCCCTTTAACAGTCAACAGATGCAGGCACTACTTCGCAAGCAGTTCGCTCCGCACAGCGGCTATCTGGGCTTGCAAGGTTTTGGTGCAGGTCGCCAAAAAATGCGGGCTGCCTTACAGCTTACGGATCAAATTCCGTTACTGCGGCAAAGCCCACTTCTTCTTCGCCATATAGAGATGCTGCTTGATGCAGATACTGACCAAGCACAAGATATTCGCAGTCTGTGTGAAATTTTATTTCGGCAGTGGTTACGGCAGTGTCAGCAGCTTCTCTTTGAAGAACAGTCCTGTAGTCAACAAGTTGTAGACTATAATAAAATGCTTAACATCTGTATCAAGATTGCTTGTTGGCTAGAAAAACAGAACAGAATTACCATTACTGCTGATAATTTTCAAAAATTATTTTGTAAAAATGGCTGTAGCTGTTGGTTAGAGCAGTTACAGCCAAACCAAGTTGCACTCTTAGAGAAAACCTCTAATGGTAGTTTTCGCTTCCGTCATGCAATTTTTCGTGAGTTTCTGCTGGCCTGCGCCTTACTTGAAGAGCCGCCACCTTTTCCAGTAAGAGCCACTGAGCAGCTTGTTCATTTTTTGGAGTTAGCTGGAGGCCTCTCCCAATATTTTGGTAGATTAGATTTTTCCAGTTTTTATCCACATCGTTATGTAGAACGCTACGGTACGCGCTTTATCTGGCAGGATCTATTCAATCGCAGAAGGGGCAGAATACAAGCGGGTCCAGAGTTGATCATTTTGCCTAGTGGCCGTTTTCGCATGGGCGACTTCTTGGGGCAAGGTCAAGAGAATGCGCGACCAGCGCATGAAGTTGAGCTGGATAGTTTTGGTATTGGTCGATTTCCAGTAACTTTTGCTGAATTCGATGATTTCTGTATCTCTACAGGTAGGGCCAGACCGCGAGACGAAGGCTGGGGCCGCGCTCAACGGCCGGTGATCAATGTGAGCTGGCAGGATGCGATTGATTACTGCGCTTGGCTAACGCGCAAAACGGGCAGGCATTATCGCCTGCCCACTGAGGCTGAATGGGAGTATGCCTGTCGCGCTGGAACTAAGGCAGATTATTACTTTGGCAACAATGATGAGCAGCTCGACCGCTATGCTTGGTATGTTCATAATGCCGAGCGGCGAACTCAGCCAGTGGGCAGCAAGCAGCCAAATTCTTGGGGAATCTACGACATGCACGGCAATGTTTGGGAATGGTGTGCAGACTGGTATGCCAAAGACTATTATACATGCGAGCCGGTGCGAAACCCAATGGGAGCTGGTGCGGAACAAGGTGCAGGCCGAGTACTGCGCGGTGGTTCTTGGGATAGCAGCACTCAATTCGTTACTTCATATTTCCGCTTTTGCTTATCACCAGGCTTGCGTATCATTCGAGCTGGTTTTCGGGTTGCATTAGGAGGGTGAATTCAAACATTCCTGTTCAATCTTCTCTTGCGGCTTGCTTAACGGTTCCCCTCTTTATTTGCAATTGTCTTCACTAGATGCTACCATCTATGCACCACTGAACAGTGGCGACTTCAATCTCTCTGAGTCGTCGCAGCCCTAGGCATAAACAAGGAGGAACGCATGACAAAAAACGCATCTAGCAATAATATTATTGCTGAATTTCTGAAAATGGAGGCCGCAGGTGGCATTCTGCTCATGCTGGCAATGGTGCTAGCCATCATCAGTGCCAACAGCTTTGTGTCCATTTGGTACGCAGGCTTTTTTTCCGCAGAGATTCTTGGTCTTTCCGTGACAACCTGGATCAATGATGGACCAATGGCAGTCTTTTTCTTCTTAGTGGGCTTGGAATTAAAAAGAGAATTTCTCGAAGGTGAGCTGTCAGACCGAAAAAAAGTCATGCTGCCAATTGTTGGAGCCGCTGGCGGAATGTTTTTTCCAGCTATTCTTTACGCCCTGCTTAACAGTGGCGATGCCGCAGCCATGCGTGGTTGGGCTATTCCCACAGCTACGGACATTGCTTTTGCCTTGGGGGTGCTGACTTTGCTTGGCCCAAAAATACCAAATGCCCTCAAGGTCTTCCTGACCTCGCTGGCCATTTTTGATGATTTAGGTGCAGTGCTGATTATTGCCTTTTTCTATACGGCCAAAATTTCTGTCCTAGCCTTAGTCGCTGCTGGAGTCTGTGTAATTGCCTTGGCTATTCTCAATCGCTTCCATGTAACGGCCAAAATGCCGTATATTGCAGTTGGCTTGCTTCTCTGGCTGGCAACCTTAAAATCTGGGATTCATGCCACCATTGCTGGTGTAGTGTTGGCAATGTTTATTCCCCTAAAGGGCAAAAGCGAATCTGAAACTTCGCCACTCAAAAGCCTAGAACATAGCCTGCATTCCTTTGTCGCTTTTATCATTCTGCCGCTTTTTGCCTTTGCTAACTCTGGTCTTGACCTGCGCGGCATGGGTATAGATCAGGTATTACACAGCGTACCAGTCGGTGTAGCACTTGGGCTTTTCATCGGCAAGCAGGCTGGAGTTTTTGCAGTCTGTTTACTAGCGGTCAAGTTTGGCTTGGCTCAACTTCCCAAGGGCGTGACTTGGCTTAGTCTCTACGGAGTCTGCGCCCTCTGCGGCATTGGTTTTACTATGAGCCTCTTTATTGGCTCCTTAGCCTTTCAGGGTGAGCAGCCATTTGATGAACGAATCGGTATTATTGCTGGCTCGCTGCTTTCCGGTATAGTCGGCTTTGCACTCCTCCGTTTATCTTTAAACCGCGAGAGTGCATAATTCATTATATGTCTGGGCCGACATATATGTACAAAAACAGCGTTATAAGACGTTCCTACCAATCCATTTCTTCTTCCTAGGATCAAGTCGGTGAAGGTTATACTTAACCGGCTTATCATACAGGAATAATGGATTGTTTAACCCCTAATTCGTATTAACAACGTATCACGTTGTGCTACTATCAATCAAGTATCCAATCTGGAATGCGGTGGAGAATATATTCCGTCACCTGTTCACGGCCTTGATCACCTACTTCTGGCTGCACTTCCCTAACCACTTCATCAAAATCAAACCAACAAAGTTCTTGATCATCCTTAGAATAGACCATAAAAATACGATGGTCTGGATTTTCAATATCCTCTTCTTCCTGAATAGCCCCAACGAGCTTCATTGCTTCTTCAAAGGGTAAAAAACGAATTTCTTCACCGTCCACTGCTACTTTTCCTCCCTACGTGCTCTAAACTCTAAAATAAAAAAGGGACGACAGAGTTAGTCTCCGCGTCCCTTGTGCGTCCTTTTCAAGGCAAATCAGGCTGGTTTAACAACTGCACCAGAACGGATGCAGCGAGTGCAAACCCGAATGCGAACAGTACGTCCGCTGCTGCTTACGGAGCGAACATTCTGAAGGTTTGGCAGCCAACGACGACGGCTTTTATTGTGTGCATGACTGACAATATTGCCAGTGGTAGGACCTTTTCCACAAATTTCACATTTATACGACATAATATATTCTCCTTACAGGTATTGTATTCGTACAATTCGGACTTATTCATACCTCTCTCCCCAAAAAAAAGCAAGCTCTTTTCCCGGTGGAGCGATAGAATTGTCTTTTTTCCCTTTTTTAGGCATAATTCCCGCTTGACAGGGCAGCGGATTATAGCTAATATAACCGCCGTTGGGGCTATAGCTCAGCTGGGAGAGCGCTTGAATGGCATTCAAGAGGTCAGCGGTTCGATCCCGCTTAGCTCCACCAAATCTTCAAACTTCCCACCATGTTTTTTCAATTCGCATTGTTAGCTATCTTTTCGTCAGTTCCACCACCCAGCACTGCATACAGCGTCACCTGATTGGCTAAACAAGCCAGCCGAAGTGAAATCAAAGCCTGCTGTTGGGCATACAGAGAACGGTGTGCATCAAGGACGCTAAGATAGGCATCTAAGCCCATATTGTAGCGTTTATCCGAGAGATTATATGTCGCTGCCGCTGCTTCCACTAAGGCCTTTTGTGCGGCTAACTGTTCGTTGATTGTTCCCTGCACTGCAAGCGCATCAGCGACCTCTTTAAAGGCTGTTTGGATATCTTTTTCATATTTAGTCAAGAGAATATCCCGGTCGATCTTGCTGACCTTCATGGCAGCCCAGACCCGGCTGTCAAAGATGGGCACATCAATCTGTGGGGCAAAGCTCCAGATACCGGTTCCAGAACCAAATAACCCTGTCAGCTCATCGCTGGCCGTTCCTGCTGAGGCGGTCAGCGATATTCTTGGAAAGACCGAAGCCCGCGCCGCGCCGATATAGGCATAGGCTCCCTTGAGCTTATGCTCCGCCGCTGTAATGTCAGGCCGGTTGAGCAGCATGGCTGAAGGGAGTCCGGGGGCAATCTCTTTAAGTGCGGTTACGCTGCTCAACGCATCCGGCAAGAGGGCTTCATCTGTCGGCGTTCCGACCAAAAGGTTAAGGGCGTTCCGGTCTTGGGCCACAAGCTGAGTGAAGCGGGGTATATCTCGTTTTGCCGCCTCCAGCTCAGTTTGTGCGCGGCGGAGGTCAAGCTCCGTGGCTAACCCGTTTTTATAGCTTTTTTCGACCAGATCATACGAAGTTTGTTGGCTGTCCAAGGTGGCTTGGGCCAGCTTCAGGTTTTCCCGATCCGCCGCTAATTTCAAGTAGGCTTTAGCTAACTCGGTAATCAGGGTCAGTTCCGCACTGCGGCGGGCCTCTTCTGTAGCCAAATATTCCTCCAGAGCCTGATCAGTTAGGCTGCGGATGCGGCCAAAAAAATCAAGCTCCCAAGAGGGAATCTCTGCCTTGAGGGTGTACTTTTCGGTTGTTTGCGGCTGACTAGCTTCCACCAGATCAGCAGAGAGCTGCTGCTTGTCCATACTGCCGCTGCCGGTGACAGACGGAAAGATGCCGGTCTGCTGCACACCATACATAGCCCGCGCCCGTTCGACATTCAAGGCTGCAACCCGCAGATCGCGGTTGTTTTTTAACGCTGTGCTGATGAGCTGGCGCAGTTTTTCATCAGCAAAAAACTCCTGCCAAGGCATTCCTTTGACTTTCTCAACAGCATCTGCCTTCAGCTTTTTGTAGGCATCTCCCGTGGGCCATTCTGCGGGTACCGGACTTTCCGGCTTTGTATATTCAGGGGCCAAGGTACAGCCGCTGGATAAGAGCAGGGCCGCCAATGCCAATATCGATAGCTTATTATTCATGCTGACTGCACCTCCGTTTTTGCATCAAGCTGACTCTTCTTTTTTTCACCAAACATTTGCGAGACCAAGACAAAGAAGAGCGGAATAAAGACAAGGTCAATAAAAGTAGCAGACAACATACCGCCGCAGACTGCTGTGCCTAGGGCATTCATCGCGCCTGCACCTGCGCCGTTGGCAACGGCTAAAGGCAACACACCAAAGAAGAAGGCTAAGGAGGTCATCATAACCGGGCGGAACCGAGTTTTCACTGCATCTAAAGTGGCCTCGACCAGACCCTGTCCTACGGCCATCCGTTCCTTGATAAACTGAATAATCAGAATAGCATTCTTGGTTGATAAACCCATAGTAGTCAGAAAGCCAATCTGGAAATACACATCATTGGGCAGTTCGCGCAGGGAAGAAGCGACAATCGCCCCAAACACGCCCAAAGGCAGCATGAGCAGGTTGGCAAGCGGGATAGTCCAGCTCTCATACAGAGCCGCCACGCAGAGAAAAATGACAAAGATAGAAAAAGCATAGAGAATCGGCCCTTGCTTGGTGGCCATCCGCTCCTGATACGACAGGCCGCTCCAGTCAAAGCCAACGCCTTGCGGCAACTTGCCAACCAGTTCCTCCATTGCCGCCATTGCTTCGCCGGTACTGTAGCCCGGTGCTGGCTGGCCCTGAAGATTCATGGAGGGGAAGGCATTGTACCGTTCCAGCTTGGGTGCGCCGAGACTCCAGCGACCTGTGGCAAAGGCAGAAAAAGGTACCATTTTTCCTGCTGTGTTCCGTACGTAGAGTCGCTCCATATCCTGCGGCAGTTTCCGGTAGGGCGCATCAGCCTGAACATAAACCTTTTTAACTCGACCAGCCTGAATAAAATCGTTGACATACGAACTACCAAAAGCAGTAGCAAGGGTGCTGTGAATGGAACTCAGGGGCACACCGAGCGTCCCAGCCCGATCCCAGTTCACATCTACTCGGTATTCCGGCGTGTCCATCATGCCGTTGGGCCGAACTCCCATCAGGCGTGGATCTTGAGCAGCCATACCAAGAAGCTGGTTGCGGGCCATAGTAAGTCCTTCATGTCCTAAGCCGCCTCGGTCTTGAAGCTGGAAGTCAAAACCATTGGCCATGCCCAGCTCAATAACAGGCGGCGGCGGGAAGGCAAAAATTTTCGCTTCCTTGATCTGTGACAGGGCACCCATAGCCCGTCCAGCTATTGCTTTGACCTTCAAATCAGGTCGCTGCCGTTCTTCCCAGTCTTTTAGTTTGACAAAGCACATAGCCAGATTCTGGCCCTGACCGCCAAAGTTACGGCCAGAAATGCTCATGACATTCTTCACCGTCTCTTTCTCGTGTTCCAAGAAATAGTTCCGCACCTTGGTTACTACTTGTTCTGACTGCTCTAAGGTAGAACCAGACGGCAGCATAATCTGCACCAAAACCATGCCCTGATCTTCATCAGGGATATAGGAAGTCGGCATACGCTGAAAGAGGAAACCCACTAACGCCAAGATCAACACATAGAAGATGATAAAAATACATTTCACCTTCAGGGAAAAGGCGACAAAGCGCACGTAGAGGCTGCGAATTCCGCCGAAGCAGAACTCAAAGACCGCAAAGAAAGGACGCATGAAGAAAATCGCATTCTCTGAGGGCGCGTGCCCAGCCTTGACCGGGCGGAGGAAGGAAGCGCAGAGCACCGGGGTCAGGATCAGCGCCACGACCACCGAGAAGAGCATGGCTGCAATCAGAGTGACCGAGAACTGGCGGTAGAGCACACCGGTGGAGCCAGGGAAAAAGGCCATTGGCCCGAAGACCGCTGACAAGACCAGACCAATGCCGATCAGGGCACTGGTGATCTCGTCCATAGACTTGGCTGTGGCCTCTTTGGGCGGCAAGCCCTCTTCGGTCATGATGCGCTCCACGTTTTCCACCACCACGATGGCATCATCGACTAACAAACCAATAGCCAAGACCATAGCAAACATGGTCAGCATATTGATCGAATAACCGAAAAAGCCCAAGACCGCAAAGGTTCCGAGCAAAACCACAGGCACGGCAATGGTTGGAATGATGGTCGCCCGGATATTGCCCATAAACACATACATGATGATAAAGACCAAGAAGATTGCCTCAAACAGAGTCTTGATCACCTCGTGAATGGAAACCTTGGTAAAAGGCGTGGTGTCGTAAGGATAAATCACCTTCATGCCCGGCGGGAAGAATTTGCTCATCTCCTCCAGCTTTTCCTTGATCGCCGTGGCCGTGGCTAGGGCATTGGCTCCGGCTGCCTGCCGCACCGCCATACCAGCAGCGGGTCTGCCGTTGCTTCGCACCACAGAATCACTGCGTTCAATAGCCAGCTCGGCGCGGCCAATGTCTTTAATCCGCACCGCAGAGCCGTCTTGATTGATACGGATTGGCACTTCGGCAAATTCCTCTGGCGTTTGCAACAGATGCTGGACAACAATGGGCGCATTCAGCCGCTGGCCTGCCACTGCTGGCGTGCCGCCAAGCTGCCCAGCAGAGACCTCCACATTATAAGCGCGCAAGGCCGCCATCACGTCTTCAAAGGTCAGGCTGTAGCTGGTCAGTTTGTCTGGGTTAATCCAAATCCGCATCGCATACTGAGAGCCAAAGGCTTGCACCTCACCGACCCCAGGAATACGAGCAAGGACTTTCTCCAGATTGGACTGGGCATAGTCCTGAAGATCGTTGCTGTCCATACTCCCATCTTCGGAAATCAGGGCCGGAATGAGCAGCCAGTTGCGGGTGGATTTGCTCACCTGCACACCGGAACGCTGCACCACGTCTGGCAGGCTGGCCAGAGCGAGCTGGAGCTTGTTCTGCACCTTGGCCCAAGCCAAATCAGGGTCAGTGCCAGCGGCAAAGGTCAGCTCCACTCGAGACGAGCCAGACGAGGAACTGGTGCCAGAAAGGTAGATCATATCATCCAAGCCAGTCATCTTCTGTTCGACGATTTGGGTGACAGTGTTTTCTACGGTCTCCGCAGATGCGCCTGGAAAAAAGGCATCAATAGCAATGGCGGGCGGCGCAATGGGTGGATACTGGGCAATGGGCATCTGGTGGATAGCCAGTGCGCCCACGGTCATAATGATAATGGCGATGACCCAAGCAAAAACGGGCCGGTCGAGGAAAAACTTTGAGAGCATCAGTGGCTCCTTTTGGGTGCTTGGTTGGAATTAGTTAATCGTTTGGCTTTATACCCAGTTGTATGGCCGGGATATAGAGCATCCTGTTCCCAGCGGGCAGGGTTATTACGGATGTATTCCTGAATTCGGTTTAAATCTGTCGCATCGCGGATGATGTGTTCCCAATAATTGCGCTGCCATAGCGGTACGGCGGATGTGCCGCGCAGTTTGTTGATATGTTTGGTGACTGCGGATTTAAAGGAACGGACAATGGTAGGGATGGAACCAGCAACCGGTTTAGCGAATCGTTCCATCGTAGGGGCACGGCGCGCCGTGCCCCTACCATCGGATATTAAGAGAATACCGTGAAAATGATTTGGCATTACCACCCAGACATCCAGTTCGATGTTCTGCCGGATTTGCTCAGTTCTGTACCATTCCTGCACAACAATCCGTCCTGTCTCATTCAACCGCATGTCTCCATTCATGATTTCCCCGAACAAGCATTCCTGCATCCAAGTGCAAAGGGTAATGAAATATGCACCGGGCTGGGCATAATCGTACCCGCACAGGCGAATGGAACGACGGCGGTGGATGTCCGGGTTATAAGGCATGGCGGATTGGTTATTTTCCGTTATTTTGTCTGTTCCGCGTATGCTGCAAGTGTCTTCGGCGCAATATCAATGCGCTTGCCAGTTCCTTTTGCCGCCACTCCCCGCCGAAAAACAAATGCTGAGGGCCATTCAACCGATGTTCGAGGCCGTTGAACGGCTCAGCAGATCAGTTCAACGTATCCTCGTCATACGTTCTGCGTATCTTGGAATAGGTTCAGCGGATCAAGCGAGCAGTTTTTCTCTTCCCCACATTCTCAAACCGCCCTTGAACAATCCCAGAGTGTCTCTGGATATCAGGGCAGCGAGTCAAGAATTTTGCGAATTTCGTTTGCGCGGATATCCGTCTGCCCTGATTTCGCGTAGAGTGTCAGCAGCCATATCTCCTGCTTCTGCTCATCGGCAAAATAAATCAACCTGAAACCGCCGCTCTTGCCTTTGCGCTGATCTGAGGATGCAAGACGTACCTTCCAGATGTTTCCCGCAAAACCGGGAACAGAAGCACCTGGCAGTTGACCAAGTTCAAGCTGTTCCAGCAGCGGCAGGAAATCCTGCTTCAAGTTCGGATATGATTTTAGCAGTCTGCGGACAGCCTTGCGAAAGGTCGCAGTGGTATTGACAGTAGTATGTACATAGGAATCGTTCACAGTTTCTCAAAAAAAGCCCGCGCAGTTTCCGGCTGCTCCTTTATGCTGCCTTCTTTGCAGGCTTTTACCTCATTAAGAGCATCAGCAAGGACAGCGGTCAGGTCATCCGGGACAGCATCATCCTCTTGGCCACGCAGTTTCCGTAAAACATATTCCTTCATGGAAACACCCAACAACAAAGCCTTGGCCTTAATCGCCCTGTGTTCTTGTTTATCCAACTCAATGACCAACCGTTTTTTAGCTTCTGCCTGCATAACCGCCTCCTTGATAGATTTTTTTGGGTCATGCAAGCAGTTTACCTAGCGATGTACATTTTGTCAAATGTACACAAAGAATGGATTCTGCCAAATCACCTCAATGCCCCGCTTCCTTCTTCTCCGGCGGCGGGCCGCCATCCTCCGGCTTCTCCCCAAACGGTGTAGCATTGACCACCGTGCCGGGCTGCAACATCAGCAGGCCCTCGACAATCACCTTGTCGCCCGGTGCAAGCCCTTTAGTCACCAGCCACTGGTCATCAATAGCCCGCTCAAGCACCAGCGGACGATATTCAGCCTTGCTCTCTGCATTCACCACCAGAGCAAAGGGATCACCCTTAGAGTTGCGGGACACGCCCTGCTGCGGTACTAAAAGTGCCTGGTCCCTGCTTCCTTCCTGAATAACCGTGCGAACGAACATGCCCGGCAGCAGCATCCCTTCTGGGTTAGGAAAAACCGCCCGCAGAGTGACAGAACCGGTGCTTTGGTCAACAGTTACATCGCTGAACTGCAAGGTGCCATCCAGCGGATAGGCGGTGTTATTCTCCAGCAGAAGTTTGACTTTATTTTGTCCCTCGCCGCTCTCTTTGATGCCGTTTTCCCGAAGACGCAGCAACTTAGCCGCTGCCTGCGGCACATCCGCATAAATAGGATCAAGCTGCTGAATGACCGCCAGTGCTGCTGGTTGATAGGCAGTCACCACCGCACCCTCGGTCACATTGGAAATGCCGATTCGTCCTGAGATTGGGGCTGTGACCTTGGTATAACTAAGGTTGATTCGAACGGTCTTGACTGCCGCTTCTGCCTGCTGCACTGCGGCCTGAGCCGCAGCAATGGCACTGCGGCTGCTCTCCACGCGAGCCTCTGCCGCTGTTAACTCCGATTCAGCCACAGCAGCCCCGGTTGCGGCTTGGTCGCGCTGGGCCGCAGAAACAATCTTCTCCCTGAACGACTGCTCATACCGTTTGCTGTCAGAGCGGGCAAGATCCAGCTTGGCCTTAATCTGGCCAATATCGGCAAGACTGGACTTTTCGGCAGATTTTGCTTGGTCAACAGCCCTGCGAGCGGCCAAAAGGCTGGCCTCAGCATTATCAAGTGCGGCTTGAAAAGGGGCGGGATCAATTTGATAGAGCACTTGACCAGCCTTAACATCCTTACCTTCTGTAAAGAGCCTATTTTGAATAATGCCACTGACTTGGGGTCTTATTTCCGCAATCCGAAATGCCGAGGTGCGGCCCGGCAGTTCATCAGTCAGCACCACCCGTTGCGGCTGGATAGTAACAAAGGAGACTGCTGGCGCAGGCCGTTGGGCGGCTGCGCCTTGTTGCGCATTTTTTGCGGCAAAAAGGCCAGATAATCGTTCTAAAAGTTGCTTTTGGTCACAACCAGACAGAAACAGGCTGCTGGATAGAGTCGCCAGCAGGAGGCTCCATTTGCATACAGTATTCATAAGTGCTCCGATTCACAGTTATGTTGTGAAATAATTGTCTCAGGCTGCTACGGCGCGGTAGGCTCAAGCAGTCCTTGAAAGAAAATATTGAGAATGATGTCTGGAGATTCAGGGTAAGAGTCTCGTCCTTCTAACCAGTTGGAAAGAAAAGCATTGCAAAGGCTGTCCAAGGCAACAGCTAAATGATATGGTTCAGCAATTCGACGAAACATCCCTTTATTCATACCCTTGCTAAAAACAGCAGCCAGAATTTGCAGGAGCTGATGATGCCGCTCCCGTAGCTCGCTGTCCAAGCCTGCCTTGATATTGAAGCTCGCGCCCCGTGTCTCGGCAAAGTAGAGCCGGATAAAGGCGACATTATCCATGAAAACAGTTCCTTTATCACGGACATAATTACGAAGCTGTTCAATCTCGCCCACCTCTTCTGCCAAGGTCGCAGTCAGGGTTTCATGAAAGCGGTCTGCTTGTTCTGTAACAAGGGCCTTGTACAGGTCTTCTTTATTTTTGAAGAATTTATAGAGGGTGCCAACTGCAAACTCTGCCTTAGCAGCAATCTCTTGCATCGAGGCGTTATGGTAGCCTTTTTCGGAAAAAAGCTGAATCGCCGCTGCCAACATATCCCGGCGTTGCCTGCGTTTTTCCCGTTCTCGGCGAGAGATATTTTTGTTTTCCTTCATGAAATTTGTTCCAGCATGACGTACTTTCGATGCAGCCATGCAAAATATGAATGCTTATTCATATTTTAAAACGAAGCATCCAATTGTTCAAACAAAAAATTAACCTGATCAGCACATTTTCGACAGAAAAAACAGTCCTGTTTTTCGCAAAAATCTGCTATGCTGCTGGCATGGATATATAAACTATCATAAACAGCCGCCCGGCGGCAGATGCTCTCCTTCCCAAGACGACCTATGCCTCAGCACAGCACAATCTATCTACAAGACTACAGGCCCTATCCCTTCACTATTACTGCAACCCATTTGCGAGTGGAACTTGACCCTTCTCAAACCAAGGTCACAGCCCGAACTACCTTCCGCCGCAATCCCTTAGCCGATGAGCAGCAGGTCGCGCTGGACTTGGACGGCAAGTATCTAAAATTGCTTTCCGTTGCCTTGGATGGTCGCAAACTGGAAGCAACGGAATATACCTTTACAGATGACAAACTGCGCATCGCGCAAGTGCCAGACCAGTTTGAGCTGGAGATTGAAACTCTCATCTCGCCCGAAAGCAACACCGCTTTAGAAGGACTTTATCTTTCTTCTGGCAATTACTGCACCCAGTGCGAAGCTGAGGGCTTCCGGCGTATCACCTGCTGGCCTGATCGTCCAGATGTGCTGGCCGTTTTCACCGTCACTATCATTGGCCCACAAGAGACTTGCCCAGTCCTGCTCGCTAATGGCAATCTGATTGAACAGGGCCAATTGGCTGATGGTCGCCACTTTGCGACGTGGCACGATCCCTTTCCTAAACCGAGCTATCTTTTCGCGCTCGTTGCGGGAAAACTTGTCTGCATTGAAGATACGTTCGTTACCATGTCAGGTCGTGAAGTGGTGCTGCATATCTATGTTGAGGAACGAAACCGAGATAAATGCGGCCATGCTATGGAGTCTCTGAAAAAAGCTATGCGCTGGGATGAGGAAGTCTTTGGCCGCGAGTACGATCTTGATATTTATATGATTGTGGCGGTTGATGATTTCAATATGGGCGCGATGGAGAACAAGGGGCTGAATATCTTTAATTCCAAATATGTGCTTGCCAATCCAGAGACTGCCACAGACAGAGATTACGAGGACATTGAAGCGGTCATTGGTCACGAATATTTCCACAACTGGACAGGCAACCGAATCACCTGCCGCGACTGGTTCCAGCTTAGTCTTAAAGAAGGACTGACTGTATTCCGCGATCAAGAGTTTTCAGCCGACATGGCTTCACGGGCTGTAAAGCGGATTCAGGATGCTAATGTTATCCGCAATTTTCAGTTCCGTGAGGACAGCGGTCCAACCGCGCATCCGGTACGACCGGAGTCATACGTAGAAATCAACAATTTCTATACCGTTACGGTTTATAACAAGGGTGCTGAGGTTATCCGAATGCTGCACACCTTGCTTGGCGCAACAGGCTTCCGCAAAGGCATGGATTTATATTTTGTCCGTCACGATGGCCACGCCGTGACCTGCGAGGACTTTGCCCAAGCTATGCAGGATGCGAACAGCTTTGATCTCAGTCAGTTCCGCCTCTGGTATAGCCAAGCTGGAACCCCATTGCTGAACGTTGCCAGCCAATATGATGCAGCAAAAGAAGAATATCTGCTCACAGTGAGCCAGTCCTGTCCGGCCACACCAGACCAAGCGAATAAGCAGCCCTTTTTCATGCCAATCAAAATTGGCCTGTTGGACAGCAGCGGTAAGGATATTCGCAATGAGGTGCTGCTCCTTGATCAGGAAACAAAAGAGTTCCGTTTCACCGGCATCAAGGAAAAGCCGGTACTCTCTTTTAATCAAAATTTTTCCGCGCCAGTTAAGGTACAATCAGACCTCAGCGATGAGGAATTAGCCTTTCTCATGGCTCATGACAGCGACCCTTTTAATTGTTGGGATGCAGGCCAGCAGTTTGCTCTGCATTGTTTATTAAACGAAATTGGTAACTGGCAGCAAGGCAAGACGACAGAATTACCGGAGCTGTTCCATCAGGCTTTTGCCCGGCTTTTAGCGGATGAGCAGAGCGACCCAGCCTTTCTCGCTTTGGCGTTAATTTTGCCTGCGGAAACGTGGATTAGCCAGCAGATGGCAGTGATTGACCCGGAAGCGGTGTTCGTTGTCCGGCAGAGCTTCCGCAGCCAGCTCCGCCAACGGCATCACGAGTCGCTGCTGGAAAAGTATCACCGTTTAAGCAGCGAGGAGCCGTATTGCTGGTCAGCAGAGGAAATGGCCCGCCGCTCCCTGCGCAACTGCTGCCTAGCCTATCTGTTAGCTGCTGCGCCTAGAGAAGAGGTTGACAGCGATGTCCTCCAAATTGGCATGGAGCAGTATTGGCAAGCAGATAACATGACGGATGCGGGGGCAGCCCTGTCTGCGGTGGTCAATGCGGACCGAGCTGCTGGCGATGAGCTGCTGGCAGACTTTTATGGCAAATGGCAAAACGACCCCTTGGTAGTGGACAAGTGGCTCATTCTTCAAGCAAGCTGCACACTGCCGGGAACGCTGGCACGGGTCAAAGAACTGCTGCATCATCCGGCCTTCAGTATCAAGAATCCTAACAAGGTGCGTTCGTTGATCGGAGTCTTCTGTGCCAATCAGCACCAGTTTCATGCGGCGGATGGCAGCGGTTATGCCTTCCTTACGGAGCAAATCAAGGAGCTTGACTCGCTCAACCCGCAAGTGGCCGCCCGAATGTTAACTCCGCTCACGCAATGGAAATGCTATGACACTAAACGGCAGCAGCTCATGCAGACTGCATTAGAGCGGATTGCCACCCTACCGGGCCTGTCGCCAAACACGGATGAGGTGGTGAGAAAGAGTTTGCAATAAATTAGCGAACGAGAGAGCTATATTTTCTCTCGTTCGTATCTGTTTTTTATTCCTGCCAGAAAGGTGACATTATCCGCAGATTGCTAATAATCTCTGGCATTTTCGTCAAGACAAAATCGACTTCCTCTTCAGTATTATAAACCGAAAGACTAAAGCGGATTGAGCCATGTGCAGCAGTGAAGGGCACACCCATTGCCCGGAGAACATGCGACGGCTCCAGCGAACCAGAGGTACAAGCAGAGCCAGACGAGGCACAAATGCCGTACAGGTTCATGTGCAAGAGAATTGCCTCACCTTCTACGTACTCAAAGCTGATATTGCTGGTATTCGGTAGCCGCTGCTCGGCATGGCCATTAAGGATAGATTTTGGCACCGCAGCGAGCAGACCTTGCTCTAGTTTATCTCGTAAGGCACGAACTCGAGTGTTTTCTTCGGCCATCATTCTCCCGGCTAATTCACAGGCTTTACCTAAGCCAACAATAGAGGCCACATTCTCGGTGCCACCTCTGCGGCCTTTTTCTTGGTGGCCACCATGCAAGAAAGGAACAAAGGGCGTTCCCTTGCGCACATAGAGCACACCAATACCCTTGGGTGCATGCAGCTTATGACCAGAAAGGGAAAGAAAATCAATTTGATTGTTCTTCATATTGATTGGTATCTTGCCCACGGCCTGCACCGCATCCGTGTGAAAGAGAATGCCTTGCTCTTTAGCAAACCTTGCCATTTCCTCAACCGGAAAAATCACTCCAGTCTCATTGTTAGCCCACATGACTGAAGCGATGGCAGTGTTGTCAGCCAAGGATTCACAATAGCTATCCAAATTAAGGGTGCCGTCCTCAGCTACACCAAGGCGGGTCGTATGATACTGATGACCAGTCAGCTTCCCCAAGTTCTCACACAAATTTTTGACCGCTGGATGCTCGACCTTTGTCGTGACAATATGCCGCTTCTCTGGAAAGGTTTGGAGGGCAGAAAGAAGAGCTGTGGAGTCGCTTTCAGTGCCGCAGCTCGTAAAGACGATTTCCTCTGGTTCTGCACCAAGCAGCTCGGCAACCTGCCCTCTGGCTTCTGCTACAACCCGTCCAACTTGACCACCAAAGTTGTGCATTGAAGAGGGATTGCCATAGCAATCTGAAAAAAAAGGCAGCATCGCCTCGAGCACCTCTGGAGCAACTCGGGTGGTGGCATTGTTGTCCATGTAAATAATGCTGTTCTTGTCGCAGTTCATTTATCGAGCCTCCTCGACAATCAAGGTTTCTGCGACTTGCTCACGCAGCTTCTTTTCTACATACTCCTTAAGCGTAGTCATTGAGGACTGACAGCGGGCGCAGGCACCACGCAGAGAGACGGTGACAATATCACCATCTACATCTATCAACTCAATATCGCCACCATCCTTTTTCAGGGTTGGCCGAATTTCTCGCTCAATAACCTCTTCAATTTTCCTTATTTTTTGAAGCATGGTCATCCGCTGTGCTTTGGCTGGCGTTGTCTTAGTACCTGCAAGCTCTTGCACAGTCTGCTGAAGCAATTCACGCAGCCGATCTTCGCATTTGCCACAGCCACCACCTGCCTTGGTGTAGTTAGTAATCTCTTCGACTGAGCGCAGGTTAGATTCGCGGATGGCATGGATAATCTCCAAATCAGTCACGCCAAAGCATTCGCAGACCACATTGCCTTGGGCCATTGGTAAGATAACGCCCCGGTAATCGGCAATAGCAGCCTCTAAAGCCTCGCGGCCCATAACTGAGCAGTGCATCTTTTCTTTAGGCAAACCGCCAAGTGCGTCAGCAATGTCTTGGTTGGTGATCTTGGCAGCTTCGTCAATAGACATGCCCTTGATCAGCTCAGTGAGTATTGAGGAAGAAGCAATGGCTGAGGCACAACCAAAAGTTTTGAATTTTGCATCTGTAATGATGCCCTTCTCATCTACTTGAATAGTCAGTTTCAGTGCATCGCCGCAGGCTAAAGAACCAACCTCACCAGTGCCGCTTGGCTTGTCTAATTCGCCAACATTCTTTGGCTTGATAAAATGTTCCTGCACCTTATCTGTATAGTCCCACATAATACCTGTTCCTTTTTTATGCTTACAGGGTTAAGCTACTCTTATTTTTCCAAGCAAGATTACCTTAAAACAACGTGCCCTGCACGGGTTAAAGGTTGACAGCCGGGAATTTTTTTATAATTATTCTTTATTGAGGAGTAAAAGCATCTGGCATCATGTCAGAATGCTTATTTACACTGTTAAATCTGTGGGTTCAGGGAGAATTAATATGGGACAAGCGCACGATGACAAGCTGATTCTTTGGTTTGATGAGATCGGCATTGAAGATGTGCCCTTAGTGGGTGGTAAGAACGCCTCTCTAGGCGAAATGTATCAGCATCTCACTGGCAAAGGCGTGGCTGTTCCGCATGGTTTCGCAATCACCGCCTATGCCTACCGTTATCTGCTTAAAGAGGCAGGTCTTGAGGAGGAAATCAGAAAGGTATTGGCTGATCTCGATACTGATGATATGGCTAATTTGGCCGAGCGTGGCCAGAAATGCCGGGACATCATCCGTAACGCCCCCTTCCCACCCACCCTGCGCGACGCAATCATCGAGTCCTACAAGAAAATGGAGGCTGAATACGGCCCGAATGTCGATGTGGCAGTTCGTTCTTCAGCCACGGCAGAAGACCTGCCCGATGCCTCGTTTGCTGGCCAGCAGGAGACCTATCTGAACATTCACGGCTACGAAAACATTATTCAGAACTGCCGCAAGTGCTTTGCCTCTTTGTTCACCAATCGGGCTATTTCTTATCGCCATCATCAGGGCTACGGTCAGTTTGATGTCTATCTGTCGATCACTATTCAGAAGATGGTGCGTTCTGACTCAGCCTGTTCTGGTGTTATGTTCTCCATTGATACCGAGTCTGGTTTCAAAGATGCGGTTTTCATCACCGGTGCTTGGGGCTTAGGTGAGAACGTAGTGCAGGGTGCGGTCAACCCGGACGAGTACTACGTGTTCAAGCCAACCCTAAAGCAGGGCAAGCGGCCTGTGGTGAGCAAAAAGATTGGCTCTAAGGCCATTAAGATGATCTATGATAACGACCCCTCTACGCCAGAGCCGGTCAAAAACATAGACACCACCCCAGCGGAGCGCAATGCCTATGTCATCAACGATGATGAAATCCTCCAGCTCGGTAGCTGGGCCTGTATCATTGAAGAGCATTATAAAAAAGGCATGGACATTGAGTGGGCTAAAGATGGCGACGGGGTGAACGTTGGCACTGGTAAGCTGTTCATCGTCCAAGCTCGGCCTGAAACTGTTCATTCCCAAGCAAACAAGGGCGTAATAGAGACCTACAAGCTCCTGGAGCATGGCAAGGTGCTGGCTCAAGGTCTGGCTGTAGGCAGCAAGATCGGTCAAGGTGTTGCCCACAGCATTGCCGATGCCAAGGACATCGGCACCTTTAGAAAAGGTGAAGTTCTGGTAACAGATATGACCGATCCTGACTGGGAGCCGATCATGAAGATTGCTGCGGCAATCGTCACCAATCGGGGCGGACGTACCTGCCATGCCGCGATTATTTCCCGTGAGTTGGGCATTCCTTGTGTTATCGGCACTGGTGACGGTTCTGAGAGGATTACCACTGGGCAGGAAGTTACTGCCTGCTGTGCTGAGGGCGAGACTGGTTATGTTTATGAAGGTCTGCTTAAGTATGAGGTGCAGAAGACTGACCTGAGCAGCCTACCCGCAACCAAGACCAAGATCATGATGAACTTGGCTATCCCGGAAAAGGCTTTTACTGAATGCCAGATTCCTAACGACGGCGTTGGCTTGGCCCGTGAAGAGTTTGTCATCAACTCGCACATTGGCCTGCATCCGCTTGCTCTCTATAATTACGAGGAGCTAAAGGCTTCTAACGATCCTGAGAAGCAAGAAATTGTTCGTCAGATTGATGCCAAGACCGGAGCTTATGCGGATAAGAAACAGTTTTTTATCGACAAGGTTGCTGAGGGCGTTGGCCGGATTGCTGCTGGTTTCTATCCAAAAGATGTTATTGTCCGTCTTTCTGACTTCAAGAGCAATGAGTACGCCAACCTTACCGGTGGCCGCCTCTATGAGCCAGAAGAAGAAAACCCGATGATTGGCTGGCGCGGCGCATCTCGCTACTATGATCCCAAGTACCGGCCTGCTTTTGAGCTGGAATGTAAAGGTCTGCTCAAGGCACGCAATGACATGGGCCTGACCAACATCAAACTGATGGTGCCTTTCTGTCGTACCCCAGAGGAAGGCAAGAAAGTCATTCAGGTGATGCGCGAATGTGGTTTGGTTCAAGGCGAGAACGGCCTTGAGCTGTACGTGATGTGCGAGATTCCGAGCAACGTCATCTGCGCGGATGCCTTTGCCGACATTTTTGACGGCTTCTCCATTGGCTCCAACGATTTGACTCAGCTCACCTATGGCTTAGACCGCGACTCAGGTATTCTTACCGGTATTGCTGACGAACGCCATGAGGCGGTTAAGGAAATGATCCGTATGGTGATCAAGACTGCCAAGCGGCGCGGGCGCAAGATCGGCATCTGCGGCCAAGGGCCATCCGATTTCCCGGACTTTGCCACCTTCTTGGTTGAGCTGGGCATTGATTCCATGTCCCTGATCCCGGACACGGTCATTAAGACTAGACTAGCGGTGCATGAGAAGGAGCTGGAGCTGGGCATTGCTCCGAAGTAAGGTGAGGTTGTAGCGAAGTATGAAAAAGGGCGGGCCTGCGGGTTCGCCTTTTTTTATTTCCCTCCAGTGCGTGATCATTACTTCTCTTCGTTTGGTCAATGCTTGACAGGACGAAAATGACTATGCTATGCTGACTATGGTCAATAACTCTCTCCTTTACCAAGAGCAAGCCATGCTGGAAACTGTTTCAAAATCCCGTTTTAAAGCAAAGGCACTTGAATACTTTCGCAAAATAGAACAAGACGGGCAGGCTGTGATCATCACTGATCATGGGAAGCCGGTCTTGAAAATAGTCCCTTTTGAGGAAAAGACGCAGACTGTGCTGCAAGAGCTGCGCAATTCAGTGCTGCGCTTTGATGATCCTCTGGAGCCGGTCGCATTGGATGACTGGGATGCGCTGAAATGATCGTCTTAGACACGCATGTGTGGCTCTGGTGGATAAGCAGCCCGGAAAAACTTGCGGCAGATGCAGCGCAGGCCATCAATGATGCGGCAGGAAAAAACGGCATCGTCATTTCATCCATTTCTGCTTGGGAACTTGCCCTGCTTGTTGAGAAAGGAAGGCTGGTGCTGTCAATAGATGTGCAGGACTGGGTGCGGAAGACGGAAAGCCTGCCTTTTGTCCGTTTCGCCCCAATAGACAATGCCATTGCTCTGCGTTCTGTTTCCTTGCCCGGCATCTTTCATGCTGATCCGGCAGACCGCATCATTGCGGCCACTGCTCTGGTCATGGGCTTGCCGCTGGCAACGAAAGACGAAAAGATACGGGTGTATCCGCATCTCCGCACGATATGGGGAGAATGACCGATAATGGCTGCGTCAGTAGATTATGTCAGCATCCTCAAGAAGACGCTGCACGATGCGGTGCGTGTGCAGCCGTGTTCTGCAACAGATCAGGCTTTATTCGGTCTGCGATGCGGAGACAGGGCATTTCTTGGTTTTGGCGACAGGCTGGGACAAGCAGAGCTGGGTTGATGCGGTGCTGTTTCATGCCCGTTTGGTTGATGAGAAGGTTGTTATTGAAGAGGATAACTTTGAAGAGGGGCTGACGGATGCGCTTATTGTTGCGGGAATCTGCGGCGATGATATAATTGTTCATTCCGAGCAAGACCCATTTGGCGGTGCATGAGGGAAGCTGGCATTGCGCCGAAGTAAGCGGCGGATTGTTAGAGTAAGCTAAATCGAAAGGCGGGCTGCGATTGCAGGTTCCGCCCTTTCTTCTGTTTGGATGGAAAGGATGTCATACAATCAGTGAGCAAAGCAAGATGAAAATAACAATAAAAAATCTTGGTGCATTGAAACAAGCAGAGTTCACGCTTGGTGAAATGACTATTATATGCGGCGGCAATAATACAGGAAAAACTTATGCAACCTATGCGCTTTATGGTTTTCTATCTACTTGGCGTGATGGATTGCCTGTTGATATTGCGTCAACAAATGTAAGCGAGCTGATGACTGAAGGTGTGACACATATAGATATCAACAATTATATTAAAAATTATGAGCGCATACTTTCTGACGGGTGTGCAAGATATACAAAATTTTTACCGACAATTTTTGCCGCTCCGAAGGACAGATTTAAAGACAGTTCATTCGCTGTAACCGTTGTACAAGAGCATGTAAATACTCTTGGAAAATTTGAACGCCGCATGAAGGCCGCAAACAAGGAACTGTTTTTTATTATAAAGGAAGAGACAAGCTGCGATATGGCTGTCACTCTGCTTGCAGAGAAAGGAGAGGTTAAAATTCCGCAAGAAGTGATCAAAAAAGTTATTGGAGATGCGCTTAAAGAAATAATTTTTGGGCAGGTATTTCCAAATCCGTTCATTGCCAGCGCGGAGAGGACAGGTGCGGCCATCTTTCGCAAGGATTTGAATTTTGCCCGCAATCGTCTTCTCGAAGAGATGACGAAAACAGATCAATCGGTCAATCCGGTTGACCTCCTGCTTAAGACATATCAAGACTATGCGTTGCCGGTAAAGGATAATGTTGACTTTACTCGGCAGATTGAAACCCTAGCTAAAAAAAGCAGCTTTATCGATGAACAGCACCCGGATGTACTGGAAAATTTTTCTGATATTATCGGCGGAAAATACCAAGTTACAAAGAATGATGAGCTGTATTACATCCCTAAAGGTAAAAGAGTCAAACTGACAATGGATGAAAGCTCAAGTGCAGTGCGTTCCTTACTGGATATCGGTTTCTATTTAAAACACATGGCGCAGCCCGGCGATCTACTGATGGTGGATGAGCCGGAACTTAACTTACACCCAGAGAATCAGCGACGAGTAGCCCGGCTGTTCGCAAGATTAATAAACCTCGGCATAAAAGTCTTCATCACGACCCACAGCGATTATTTTATCAAAGAGCTGAACACGCTGATCATGCTGAATGATGATAAACAACATTTAAAAAATATTGCTAAACGGGAAGGATATTGCAAGGCTGAACTTATATCTTCAGATCAGATCAAGATGTATATCGCTGAAGAATCTATGGTAAAATTAGACGGAGGACAGCGCAAAACCCGCTGTCAAACATTAGTGCCTGCCGACATAGATCCAGAACTTGGCATTCAGGCGCGCAGCTTTGACACAACCATTGAATCTATTAACAGCATTCAGGAAGAAATCGTCTGGGGAGAGGAAGAGGCATGACAGATATTAACCTCCTTGATCAGATGATAAAAAATGAAGCAAAAATGGCACTTGAAAATAAAAATGGAAAGCTATATGTCACATTAAGTGAACCGCAATGCCCAAGAGGTTCAGTGACTATCGCAGGACTACCAAATAACGCCATCGTCATCAAAGCCGATAAATTTAACTCTCCTGATTCACTTTTTGCCGGCTCAAAAGGAGAATGCAAACGGGCAGATTTTGTTATAGTAGCCGATTCTGGACAGAAGAAGGTCGTTCTTTGCATTGAAATGAAGCAGACAAGAGACTCGGCAAAAGAAGTTGTTCAACAGTTGACAGGGACACTCTGTTTTGTTTCGTATTGCAAGGAGATAGGCAGGGAGTTTTGGAACAGGCAAGATTTCCTCAAAGGATATGATTATCGTTTTATCAGCATCGGCCATATCAGCATAGCAAAACGGAGAACCCGCATAGATCGTCAACCGGGAATACATGATCGACCGGAACAGATGATGAAAATTGGTTGGCCAAATGGCCGCATCGAATTTAATTTATTGGCTGGAAAAAGATGATATATGGAAGAAAGCCTTGCGAAGTCAATAACTATAAACAGCACTTACGCTGAATTGCTGCCTTCTTTCAACGATGACCTCCAGTCAGCAGTTGATGCCGCGCTGCAACGCTACCTGATTGATGAAATTGCCGCCAAGATTGCTGGCCTGAAGAAGAAAGAAAAGCTGTTCCGGCTGAAATACGGCTGCGATTACAAAACGTTTTCCCAGCGCACAGCGGAGGATGAGGAGTACATCAATCAGATTGAGAGCAACATCAGCAAACTCTGGGAGTCTGACTTAGCGGATTGGGAATTCTGCGAGAAAGGGATAAATGATTGGACGAGAAAATTGCAGAGTATTTTGCTGCTGTCATAACAACAGCGGCAGGCATCTTTGAAAATTGTGCGCATGAGCAGGGCTGTACACCAGAACGGGCAATCTTGCAGCTTCATGGCGAATACGGTTCCTGCTAGATTCTCATCACCGAGCTGTTCAGCGACAAGCTGCGCAAATACCGCTATTACGTTTTGCAAGGAAACCGCGTGGAGGCAGGCTTTGACAATGCTCCTGATCCACGGGCCATCCGCATGAAATACGGCAAGATCGGCAAAGAACATGCAGGCGACAACATTCCGCATCTTCATCTGGATGATAAGACCAGCATGGTACTGACTGAAGAAATGATGTTCTCTGATTTTGTTGAGTGGTTGCAGAAAAATCGTTTGCAGACAGAATAAGAAAGAAAGGACGGGGAAAGTTAAACAAGTTCAGGATGATCAGAATAATTCCTCAACATTTCCCCCGTCCCTCATCACTTTCAGGCAGAATCCCCGCTCTTCTTCTTTGGCTTCTTCCTGTCGCTTGCCCGCGTGCCGCCGACCATTTCGTATTCCGAGGAGTCCGGGCCGCACACCGCCTTGACCGCAAGGCGCACTTGGACGATGAAATCGCTCAACGTCTCAGCCTGCTCGCCCTTGGAATTAACTAAGCGTGTCCGATCCGCATTCACTGAGTCCAGCTCGCTGACCACTGTTTCCAGCGAGCCGATCTTCGCGGCCATATCCGCCGCCGAAATCCCGTCGGGCAGCGTTGCGCTAATCTTTTCCAGAGCCTTTTGGATTTCTCCTGCTTCCTGAAGCAGCTTGGGTATGCTTCCTCCGATCATTGCAGCCTCCTTGTGTTGTGCGTTCAAACACTTTTTTCAAAAGGAATGGTATGCTTCTTACGAGTAGAGGTTCTTTTCAAAAAAGTACCTCTACTTGTTAAAAAAGGGTGTCTTCTTTTCTTAAACGGAAGGATACTTTTTTAAAAAGCAGAGCCTCTCTTGGCAAAAGATACGCTTCTCGTAAGAGAAGAAAGCGTCCTCTTAAAAAAATAAAGCCTTCATTTGAAAAATGAGGTTCTTCTCTCAAAGAAAGTGCCTTCCCTATTTCAAAAAGCAGAGTCTCTTTTGTTCAACAGAGCCGTGCATTCGTTCCGCAGCCTTGTCCGCTTTTTTCCACGCCAGTTTCTTGTAAAAATATAATGAGAGATGCAATAAGTAATTCTTCGTTGATTTCATCCGGTAAGCCCGTACTTGTCTGCATAGCCTCTTGGCGTAACCATCTTATCCTGAAAGACAAAAGTACGACTATTGCCAATGATCACCGTGCTCTGCATTCCAATATCTGCTTCCAGCATGTGCTCAAGATTAGTCAGGCAAACGCTTTCATGTTTACGGCTTGCACCAGAAACAATACCAACAGGAGTTTTCGCGTCTCTGTGTTCCAAGAGGATTTCTCTTGCTCGAACAATCTGACTGCTGCGCCTGCCAGATTTGGGATTATAGAGCACAATGACAAAATCCGCTCCGGCTACTGCCTGAAGACGTTTTTCAATCAGTGACCACGGAGTCATCAAGTCAGAAAGACTAATCGCCGCAAAATCGTGCATCAGCGGCGCACCAAGCATAGCAGCACAGGCATTGAGAGCAGCAATACCAGGAATAACTTCAATTTGGCAGCGACTACCATGCTCTCGCGCTAGTTCATAAACTAATCCAGCCATTGCATAGATACCTGGATCACCACCGCAGATGAGAGCCACATTTTTGCCGCTTTCAGCTAAAGCTAAGGCCCGGCGACAGCGATCAATTTCTTGCATCATGGCAGAGGAGAGCACTTCCTGTTCTGGGTGAAGCAAGTCAGCGATCAGATCAAGATAGGTGCGGTAGCCAGCAACTATTTCAGCCTGCTCAATGGCAAGCCGGGCACGCGGAGTGATCAGGTCTTCTGCGCCAGGGCCAATGCCAACGATAGCGAGAATACCTTTATTTGAATTATTCATAACGAGAATGATAAGCAAGAAACGATAGATTTGCTGCTATATTACGATGTAACTTTTTTCGTATCGTAGAGAAACCCAAGTTGTGACCTACAGCATAGCTTTTTGGATACTGTAGGCCAAGACAAACAAAATAACTTTCAACTCGAACCCGCGAGGGGTGACAGCATGGATATGACGTGGTAATTTTTGTTCAATAACACTGAAGGCAGATTCAATCTTTTTTCTGACATATTTGATGCCTGTTTCAAAAAAAGAGTCGTGTTTCCGTGTTGAATTTTTCTTTCTCACGGGCATAAGATAAACTTTCCTCTCTTTCAGTTCGTCTTCGACAGCATAAACGTTGTATGCTTTGTCGCCATGTATGAAGCTGCCTTCAGGAACAGGAAAAGTGAAGTCGTAAAGAGATGATGTGTCTGAATACGATCCCGGAGAAAGAAACATTTCTACCGGAATTCCATCTTCAGTGATCAGAAGATGAACTTTAAGTCCGTAAAAGTATTCCTGCATGCTTGCATTATATCCTCTGAACTCTTCATCTTGATAAATTTTGCATCTCTTTATGCGGATATTCCGGCAGACAGGAACAGGAAAAC
>JAPEVH010000043.1 GCA_026645415.1 Candidatus Electronema sp. | reverse complement strand
CTCATGGGTCTCATCTCAAAAAGTCTCATATTAGAAGATCAGTAATGCGAGTTAAAGCTGTTGAAGCACCAGCCCGTCGAGTTCCTGGACATGCAGGTTCAGGTGAATGACTACAGCGCGCTGGTGGATGTGCTGAAGGTGGCGAGAGCAGGGATATTAGCTTCCTTATTGACAAAGCAATTTTTGTTTTTTACATTGGTTGGCTATTAATAGGTAGTACTATCAGATAACTCATTCATCAAAGGAGTGTTTAAGTGAACAAGACAAAAATAATGTTATGCTTGGTTGCCATAACCATTTTCGCCTCTCTTCCTCATGTTTCTGTTGCCTCAGACGATCTCAAGACAAAAGAAGAGGCTGTGCTGACTGAATTTCGGAATGGTATCCCTAAAGATAAAATTAAATCCATAGATGATCTTTATGCAAAATGGCAGGAAGTTCAGAGTGGGAAGAGCAAGGCACTTATTATTGATGTCAGGATGGAAGCGGAATTCGATGCAGGCCATATTATTGGCTCTAGTAATGTAGATTCTGGACATGCCTTTGGCATGGTCAAAAAAGTCGAAGATCCCAACACTGAAATCTGGGTATTCTGTCGTACAAAACATCGCGCTTCCTACTTTGTCGGTATGCTCTACAAGTATGGATACAAAAACGTGTACCTAGCAGACGGCGGAATCAAAGAATGGGCAGAAAAAGGTTATCCGTTAGCGAATAAATACTTGGGGAAAATTAAGGTAACAAGCTATAGCTAAAGTAGCTATAAATTGATACAAAAAATATTCGTATTAACAAGTGCTTAACTGCCAATATATAATCATTTTGTGTTGCTACAGCTATATGAAGACAAGCTCAAAGAGGATTTTTGGTATAGAGAGGACAAATAATATCACAAGGCGCAAAGATGCTGCTGGATACTGAGCGTATCAGTATCCAGTGACGGCAGGCTGGTGGATGTGCTGAAGGTGTGAGCAGGGAATCAGTGGTCTTGCTTAAAGAAGCGTAAGCGGTTGGCATTAGATACCACTGTTACAGAAGAAAGTGCCATCGCTGCTGAGGCAAACATCGGAGGAAGCAGCCAGCCTGTAAACGGAAAAAACAAACCAGCAGCTAAAGGAATGCCCAAGATGTTGTAGATAAAGGCTCCAAACAGGTTCTGCTTGATATTGCCAATAGTAGCCTTGGAAATTTCAATGGCTGTAGCAACAAGAGCAAGCGAATCGCCAACTAAGGTAATATCACCGTTGTCAATCGCAACATCAGTGCCTGAGCCAATGGCAAAACCAGTATCAGCTTGGGCCAAGGCTGGCGCATCATTCACCCCATCACCAACCATACCAACCTTGTAGCCTTGAGCTTGAAGCTGTTGCACTACGTGCAGCTTATCTTGCGGCAACAGATCGGCATGAACTGCATCAATGCCTAATAAACTTGCCACAGCTTCCGCCGCCGCTTGACTATCACCAGTACACATAACTACTTTGATACCCTGTGCTTGCAGCATCTTCACCGCCGCAGCAGAATCCTCCCGCACCGGATCACGCAGGATCAACAGCCCTTGCACAGCCTTATCATCAGCAAGCCAGATCGGTGTTGCCCCTTGCGCGGCCTGTTCATCAGCAATACTGCACAGGTTCTTTGGCAAAGAGACATTCTTCTCCTCTATAAAAGAGTGATTGCCTAGATACCAGTTTGTCTCATCTATTTGTGCCTGTACCCCTCGTCCAGGAATAGCGACAAACTTCTTGATAAGCAGTTGAGGAAGATTCTGTTCACTGCCGCTTCTCACCACTGCTTGCGCCAACGGATGTTCCGAATCAGCCTCAAGACTTGCAGCAATTTGCAGGAGATCATCTGTGCTATTCTGTTTGGCTACAGGGTAAATCTCCGTAATGCTTGGCTGCCCCTTGGTCAAGGTTCCTGTCTTATCGACCACCAGATGGGTGAGTTTTGCGGCTGATTGGAGACCATCAGGATTACGAATGAGCACATTCAGCTCTGCGGCCCGACTGGTACCAACCATAATGGCAATGGGCGCAGCCAAGCCAAGAGCACAAGGACAGGCAATGACGAGCACGGCAATAGCCGCAGTCAAGGCATAAGGGAGGGCTGGAACTGGGCCAACGCCAAGCCAGATAACAAAGGTAAGTGCTGAAAGCACAACGATGATCGGCACAAAGACTGCTGCCACTCGATCAGCTAATCTGCCAATGGGCGGCTTGCCAAGCTGGGCCTGTCTGACCATGCTGATGATCTGGGACAAGGTGGTGTCTTTGCCGATACTGGTGACAGCAAAGAGAAAGGAACCGCTGGCGTTGATCGTACCGCCAGTTACCTGGTCGCCAGAGTTTTTTCGTACCAGCAGAGGTTCGCCAGTGAGCATGGCTTCATTCACTGTCGTGCTGCCTTCCACGATCTTGCCGTCAATAGGTATCTTCTCGCCGGGCCGTACTCGAATCAGGTCATCAAGTTGGAGCAGAGAGACCGGCACCTCGACTTCCAGAGTTATGCCGCTGGCGATCTTGCGCACCACTTGAGCGGATTTGACCCGCATTCCAACCAAGGAACCAACAGCTTCACGAGTGGTTTGTTTGGCCCGCACTTCCAAGGCATGACCAAACTGGAGAAACGCCAAGATGATTACCGAAGCATCAAGGTAGAGATGGCTCTCTCGGCCCGGAATAAAGTGAGGTTTGAGGATGAGGAACAGAGAGGCCAGCCAAGCCGCCGCCGTGCTCAGAGCAACCAAGGTATCCATGCTGGATGCCCCGTGCCGAGCGTGTTTCCAAGCAGTGCGGTAATAGAGGCCACCACTGAACCACATGATACCAAGGCAGATTACAGCAAGAACTAACCAGAAACACTGCCCTTTAGCTAAAGAAGGAAAGAGGCCAGACATATCGCCTGCCATGATGCCAAAACCAACCAAGGCCGCAGCTGCTGCCTTCTGCCAAGCACGGCGGATCTCTTTTCTGGTCTCTTCGGCTTCTTGCTGATACGGGTCTGCGTACTGCTCTTCAATCTTTGCGTTGATACCTGCTTCTTGGAGGAGCAGAACAAGGTCTGCTGGGTGTAAGGCAGTGCTGATACGCAAGCTGTTGGCCTGCTTTTGAATAGCTATCCCTTGATCATGGACAGAAAGGAGCTGCTGGACAACTTCTGGGGTTGCAGGCTCGTCAGGAAACGTAAGGAAGAAGGCTGTGCTTGTTTCAATAAAAGACGCATCATAACCTTGGGTGATAATTGCCTCAACCACCTGCTGGGGAGTGCCGCCCGTAACCTCAGCATTTTTCTCAATCAGATTAACAGCAGCTTGCGTAACGCCATCTACACTGAGAATCGCCTGCTCAACCCGCCGCACACAACCGGCACAGGTCATGTTGCTGATGCGGATAGTATAGCCTTGTTCAGTGGGAGCAGGCATTGCTCATCCTCCTTCGGTTAAGTTGACGTGAAAATTTGGAATCGCTGCTATTATGCTGGACTTACCGGGAATGATAAGGCAAAGAGAATAGGTCTAGGCAATAAATCTATTTAGTCAATAGCTTGCCAATATCCTTGGCTTTATCGATCTTGTCTTGCACTGCGGTAACCTCACGGACACCGGGCAGTTTTTTGGCAATACCTTCCATGCCAGTTGTGTCTTCAACGGTATCCAAGCCATCTTTGAATGAGCGAATAGCTTTGCCTAAGCCAGAGCCGATCTCTGGCAATTTCTTACCACCAAAAAGCAAGAAGGCAATAGTAAGGATTACTATAAGTTCAGGGGTTCCAAGTCCAAACATGAGAATTCTTCTCCTTATGCAGAGGTTGTTAGAATACGCTTCAGCTTTCCTTGCTGTCTTTTTCCTCAATGACCTTTGCTTCGTCGTCCGGCTTTTTAACGCTGTCTTTGAAATTCCTAATTCCTTTACCAATCCCAGAACCAATTTCTGGCAACTTACCAGCTCCGAAAATGATCACAATAATGATCAGAATGACAATCAGCTCTGGCATTCCAAGACCAAACATAACCTATACCTCAGGTTGAATTTTTAGATCAATACATCAGACAGTAGCCTGACCACACATCCTCCAATGTAGCATTGCGCTCTGGCTACTGTCAATAAGGATTCCTTCTCTTTAAGATGGAGTCGGTGACTTAGGAAACGGTCGTTCACGTTCAGGATGACTGCCGGAGGAGGGTGGCGCAGACCGTTTGCCACTCTGCTGCTGGATGGCGGACATGGCTGTGCTAATCATACCTGCTACATCAGTCAGATTGCCGGGCAGAATCATAGTGTTATTCTCTTTAGCTAACTTACCAAATTCATCCAGATATTTTTTTGCTACCTCCAATCGGGCAGCCTCAATTCCACCGGGCACGGCAAGGGACTCAGCAACATTACGGATACCTTCAGCCGTGGCTTTAGCAAGCTTAAGAATCTCCTGCGCCCGGCCTTCAGCCTCATTGATCCGCTTCATTTTTTCGCCTTCAGACCGAGCAATTGCCTCTTGCCGGTCGCCTTCAGCCCGATTGATCACGGACTGCCGAGTACCTTCAGAATGGGCTATTTCGGCTCGCTTTTCGCGTTCCGCCCGCATCTGCTTCTCCATCGCTTCCAAGATCGAGGGGTTTGGTTTTATATCCTTGATCTCGTAGCGAAACAACTTGATGCCCCAGTTCTGGGCTGCCTCATCCAGTGCCTCTACCACCTGCTGATTGAGAGTTTCTCTGGATTCAAAGGTCTTGTCCAATGGCATTTTGCCAATTGCGGAACGGAGCGAAGTTTGGGCAAGCTGCGAGGCTGCGCCATAATAATCCTCAATCCCATAGACTGCCTGCCTAGAATTGACCACTTGGATATACATAACACCATCCACCGCAAGACTGACGTTGTCAGCGGTAATGCAGGTCTGGCTGTCAATGTCCACAGCCCGTTCTTTTAGATTGGTCCGATAAGCGACCTTGTCCACGAAAGGAACCAGAATATGGAAACCCGCCTCCAACGTGGTACGATATTTGCCAAGCCGCTCGACAATATATTCTTGCCGCTGAGGAACAACAATCGCTGTCTTCAGTAGAACAAAAATAATAAAAATGATCAGAACAATGATGCCGAATAGAAAGCCACCCATTTTTCCCTCCTTGTCCAGCTACAATTTGCGGACTTTAACGATAAGGTCTTTCCGCTCTACCACCTCAACCACAGTATCTACGGGGATCAACTCATCAGCAACAGCCTGCCATGAAGAACCGCCGTATTTGACCCGGCCCTTTGCCGGAGGTGAGATGGCCTCGGTCACCACGCCGGTGGCCGGAGCGGAATCCATATTCACGGAATCATTTTCCTTAATCTCTTCGCCGAAAAAGACGGAGCGAATCCACGATCTGAGCAGGAACAGGGTGATCAAGGAACTGGCTATGAAGACCATTAGCTGGGTGTTCAAAGACAGACTGGCCATTGCCAGCACTGCCGCCACGCCCCACGCCCCAATGCCAAAGAAAAACATGATGAAGCCGGGGAGAATCAGCTCGGCAACAAAGAAGGCAATGCCCAGCAGAAACCAGATCAGTACAGGTGAAATATCTATCATTTCCGCTCCTTGACAATAATCAGAACTGGGTTAGTGCGTCAACTAATAGAGCATTATACATCCTTCCGGCCCACAGCAAAAGCCTGATCAAACGAAAATCACCTTACAAAAACGCCGCTTACCCACTTTAAGGAGTAGCTCCCCAGAAGCTGGAATCAGCGCGTTAACATCCGTTGCTTTTTCGCCATCCACCGTCACTGCATTCTGCTGAATCATTCGCCGGCCTTCAGAGGCGGAAGCCACAACGCCCGCTTCCAAGAGCAGCCGAGGCAAGGGAATAGCCTCTCCCAGCCCGGTTAGTTTTTTCTCAGGAATCTCATCTGGAAGACCATGCTTTTTAAAGACCTGCTCAAAATGCTGCTCCGCTGCGTCGGCTGCGTCCTGATCATAGAAACGAGCTACCAGTTCCTTAGCCAACTGTACTTTGACCGCCTTGGGATGTTCTTTGCCCTGCTGTACGTTCTCTTTGAGTTTGCTGATCGCATCTAAAGAGAGATCACTAAGTAGTGTGTAATAGCGGAACATCAGCTCATCACTAATAGACAGCGTTTTGCCAAAAATCTCGTTTGGCGGCTCGCAGATGCCGATATAATTGCCCAGCGACTTGCTCATCTTGTTGACCCCGTCCAAGCCTTCCAGCAGCGGAGTAGTCAGGACAATCTGAGGCTGCATTCCTCTGGAACGCTGCATTTCTCGGCCCATGAGCAAGTTGAAAAGCTGATCTGTGCCGCCCAGCTCGACATCAGCTTCTAAAGCGACCGAGTCGTAGCCTTGGAGCAGGGGATAGAAAAATTCGTGAATGGAAATAGGCTGATTAGCATGAAAACGCTTTTTAAAATCATCGCGCTCCAGCATCCGGGCCACAGTCAGTTCTGAGGCCAGCTTAATCATGTCGTGGGCAGCAAGTTTGCCCAGCCAGTCTGAGTTAAAAACCACTTCTGTTTTGTCAGGATCAAGCATTTTAAACACTTGCTGCTTGTAGGTCTCGGCATTGCGGAGCACATCCTCGCGACTCAGAGAAGGTCTTGTTTCAGATTTGCCAGTTGGGTCGCCGATCATAGCGGTAAAATCGCCAACCAGAAAGCAAACCTGATGACCAAGCTGCTGAAACTGGCGTAGTTTCTGAAGCAACACAGTGTGGCCGAAATGAAGATCAGGAGCTGTTGGGTCAAAACCTGCTTTGATGCGCAGCGGTTTACCACTTTCCAAAGAAGATTTGAGTTTTGGGATCAATTCTTCTTTGGAAATCAGTCCTTCGCAGCCCCGTTCAATCAGGGCAAGTTGTTCCTCAACAGATTGCATGATTGTCTTACTGTCGTCTTATTTTGCATATTCTACTGCTCTAGTCTCGCGAATCACGGTGACTCGGATCTGGCCTGGATAGGTGAGTTGATCCTCGATAGCCTTGGCAATATCCCGGCTCATCAGGGTTGCTTCATCATCCTTCACCTTGTGGCTATCCACGATGATCCGCAAATCCCGCCCGGCCTGCACAGCATAAGATTTGTCCACCCCAGGAAAGGCATTGGCGATATTTTCCAAATCTTCCAGCCGTTTGACATAGCTCTGAAGCATTTCTTTCCGTGCGCCGGGTCGTGCGCCAGAAAGCGCATCTGCGGCCTGCACAAGAATATCGAGCACACTTTGAGGTGACATTTCCTCATGATGTGCGCCAATAGCATACACTATATCTTCCCGCTCGCCGTATTTCTTTGCTAAATCACGACCAATGATAGCATGAGAGCCTTCGACCTCATGATCCACGGCTTTACCAATATCATGAAGCAAGCCAGCCCGTTTTGCCTTTCTCACATCCAAGCCCAGCTCGGCAGCCATGATGCCGCAGAGAAAAGCCACTTCTAAGGAATGCTGAAGGATGTTTTGGCCGTAACTAGAACGATATTTTAGCCGACCAATCAAATTGACCAAATCAACATGAATACCATGTACACCCACATCAAAGGTAGCCTTTTCTCCGGCCTCTTTGATTTCTACGTCTAATTCATCCGTAACCTTCGCTACGACCTCTTCAATGCGGGCTGGATGAATTCTCCCATCAGAAATAAGCTGGAGGAGTGCTTGCCGAGCTACCTCGCGCCGGATAGGGTTAAAACCAGAGAGAATTACCGCCTCTGGGGTATCATCAATGATGATATCAATACCAGTAGCAGCCTCAATAGCGCGGATATTGCGTCCTTCCCTGCCAATAATCCGTCCTTTCATCTCGTCATTGGGCAGCGGCACCATAGAAACGCTCTTATCTGCTACATAATCGCCAGCATAACGAGCAATAGCCAAGGCAAGGATATTTTTACTTTTACGGTCAGCTTCAAGTTTCAGCTCATTCTCAATCTTCGTTAAGCGTTTGGCTGCATCCATGCGGGCCTCGCTTTCCATAGAGTCTATGAGCAGCTTTTTGGCTTCTTCGCAGCTTGTGCCGGAAATTTGTTCTAACTTCTGCCGCTGTTCAATAATTAGAGCTTCTGCCTCCTGTTCGCGTTTCTCTACGCTCTGTTCTTGCTCTGCCAGCTTTTTACTCTTGGTCGTTAACGCGGTTTCTTTGTCTTTCAGCTCACTCAGTTCCTCATGAACCTTGTCGAGTTTTCGTTCAAGGCGACGTTGCTCGTTTTCAATTTCTTTCCGAGAAGTCCTAACCTCCTGCTCTGCTTCTTTTTTTGCTTGATAGATCTCCTCCTTGACCTGGAGAAGGGTTTCCTTTTTAATTTGCTCGGCTTCATGAATAGCATTTTCAATAATCAGCCGTCGCTGATTTTCGATATCAGCCTGCTCACCTTCGACGAGCTTTTTTCGGAGAAAAAATCCCGCAGTAGCACCAGCAGACAGGCCGAGCAGAAGCATTGTTATTCCGCTCATTAGCATATTGGGTACCTATATTGTTGACAGCAGTTTTCTCTTTGGAAAAGACAAGAACTGCGAAAAAGGAAAATCACCAGCGGTAGACCTTGTGGTCAGGAGACAGAACAGAGGAAGGGAAGAAAATAGCTTTTCAGAACGATGAAGCAGAGACAGACTCTAGCAGTCATAAACACTGCTACATTCCACGCTGCATTTGGTGGAAAAGAGCTTGCACGTTTTATTATAACAAGCCTGAGCATTGAATTCAGAGTTGTCCTGCAACGACTGGACAAGTCGCTTTGTATCTGCCACTTCTCTCAGTCCCGTTTCCGCCGCACTACGAAATCGGCTTAAACTGCAAAAAAAAACCCGCGCTGCCGTGTCAACAGAATGATTAAACCTATATAAAATAGGTGGGCGCGCCATGCTGCCCTCTGGAAATCAATAAAGTTTTCCATCAGGTCAGCAGATAGGAGCTGCCCTATCAATGAGAGTTGGCTCAATACTCTGTTGATCACAAACAGCGCAGGAAAAAACGCTACTGTCTCTTTCTTCTTGTTTTATAAAATAAAAACTCAAAAAAAGCAAAGACAATTTTCTAACTCTCCCCATGAAGACAGCAACTCTTCAAGCTAGGCTTCGTGAAATCAATCAATTGCATCACGCACATCCCGAAACTTCCTGAACAGTTTTCCGCCAAGGAGATTCAGTCTTTTTTTACCAAATCACCCTTTTTGAGATTCGGAGTAATTTCTGTTTCCCAATCCTCGATCCGACCGAGCAGACCAGTAACCCGGCTGGTCACTTCTGCTCGCTGTTTTTGCAATTCGCCAATCTCTAATTTAACGAGCTCACACTCCTCCTCCCGGTCGCGGAGCTTTTTCTCAAGGGTTTGAAGCCTGCTCTTCTGCTCCCTGAATCGGCTAATTAGGGTTTCGACAAGCTGTTCAAGACGAATAATTTCTTCATTGTTCTGCATAACGCGCTCCTCCTGGCGTAACGATCTCTTTGCACGTTCAGACTGCGGAACAGAGAGTACATACCAGTTTTGTCCTTTAGCGGCAATTGAAAAATTCCAGTGGCTAACGAAAACATTGCCACCGCACTGGTCGACCTTGACAATAGGGAAGACAACCGTGAAAAGGTCGGGGATTGTCATCAAAAACTAAGGGAAGAAAATAGCGATCCCCTTCCCACATTGGTAAGCTATACAAGGATGCCATAGAATGCCAGCCAATCTCTCCTTCAGCGCAGCGTGGCTTTGGCTCGCCCTTAAAAGCAGTGATCAGGAAAATAAAGCCAAGCCAGTTCTCGCCATCTGGCCCAAAACCGGGCCAACTGACTGTGCCGCGAAGCTGCATTTTTTGACAGATGATGCCAGCCTCTTCTTCTATCTCTCGTACCATGCAGGTATGCACATCCTCATCAGGCTGCATCTTGCCGCCTAAGCCATTGTATTTACCAAAATGCTGATCATCTTGCCGAGCATTACGACGAAGCAGCAAGACGTGGCTGCTATCCGGGGAAAGCACATAACCGAGGGTGCCAATAATGGGTTTATACATAATCTGTTGCACCAGAAGACGGATTGTGCCTCTTTTTACTTCTTTTTGAAAAAAGTATGCTACAATTGACCAATGCCGCCTTGTACCTACGATTGTATTAGAGCCATGCTGCTCTTTTCCGCCGACCAAAAGCCATGCCGTTAGTCGTGAAACAGTTTCTTTTTGCTATCCTTTTTTTGACCTTGGTATCGCTACCCGCTTCGGCGCAATTTACCAGTGCAGGCTGGGTTACGGCGGCGGCAGACACTGGCTTTCCGATGTACCCAATCATTATGCCCAATGTTCATTTTTGGGAAAAAATTTACGGTACCTACAGTGAAAATCAAGGGGTATTGCACGATCGAGATAATCTTGAGGTGATCTATGGCGTGGTTGATCTTGTCACCAAGAATACTCCGGGGGCGGCGAAAATCAATGAAAAACTTATCGACTTTGCCCGCCTGACTTATAAAAATATCCTGACCAAATTTGCCGAAGGTAAACTGCCACAAACGAATGAGGAACGAAGAATTTATTCCTTATTTAAGCGAAAATCAGCAGATGTCTTTCAGGCAGCGAGTGACAATATCCGTCTCCAAACAGGCTTAAAACGGCATTTTCGAGCTGGTGTGGTACGCTCTGGGGCCTATATGCCAACAATTAAGCGAATCCTGCGTCAGCATGGCTTACCGAGCGAGCTTGCCTATTTACCGCATGTTGAGTCTTCCTTCAATCCTAAAGCACATTCTAAGGCTGGAGCTGCTGGATTATGGCAATTTACTCGCAGCACTGGCCAAGACTTTATGACGATCAATGATCTCGTAGATGAACGCTATGATCCACATATTGCTACAGAGGCAGCAGCCGGTTTCTTAAAAGAAAATCATCGACAACTCGGTTCTTGGTCACTCGCTCTTACTGCGTATAATCATGGGCGTACCGGTATGTTACGGGCCAAGGCCAAGTGGGGTTCCTATCCAGCTATTTTTGCTCTGCATGGAGGTGGTAGTTTTGGCTTTGCCTCGAGAAATTTTTATTCTGAATTTGTTGCCGCCTTTCGGGTAGCAAAACGGCTAGAAACGGATCATAGTTTAATCCGCGACCGTCCTTGGGCCAGTGCAACAGTCCGTTTACACGGTTATGCAGCAGTTAAAGAACTCTGCCAGTATTTTGGTGTTTCTGCTGAGGAATTCAGCCGTCTAAACCCTTCGCTCCGTCAGCCTGTATTGGAAGGAAAAAGATATATTCCCAAAGGAGTGGAATTGCATCTGCCTGCCACGCACTTTATTCGTGAACGCATCCGTACCATGCCGAGAAATCTACTTTATTCCTACCAGCTCTCTAACATCAAAGAAAAAATACAAGTACAAGCTAAGAAATCGCAGGCGTATACGGTCAAAAAAGGGGATACGGCCTTATCTATTGCCCTTCGTTTTGGTGTCTCGCTTGGAGCATTGCAACGGGCTAACCGACTCAACAAAAAAGCAGATGTACAGATCGGCCAGCGGCTGACTATTCTTGGTAGCACTAGCCCTAGAAATGGGATAATCAAGGGCAAAGCAAAACGTAAACCCTGAAAGAAAAAGGCTATGGATATTTCAAAAACAATTGCCGAGTTAAAGAAACGACCTGATTTTACTGAAAAGGTTGGTATGATCTTAATTCATAATGGCGTGGTACGTGCTTGGTCGCGTAAAGATGGCGCAACAGTTAGCGGATTAGAAACTGAGATTGACCAAAAGCGAATTGCCAAGCTGCGCCAAGAATATCTTGCTTGGCCAGGTATTTATGAAATTATCATTGAGACCGACTCAGGGCACTTTCAACCCGGTGATGATCTCCTCTTTATCATTGTTGCTGGCGATCTCCGCGAGCATGTCAAACCAGTTCTGTCAGAGTTACTCGACCGGATCAAAGCGGAAGCGGTACGTAAAAAAGAGCTTCCTAGTTGAAAAATTCTATGCCTGCTACAAGGCCACCAAACCGTCTAATTCGCTGGGCCTTTGCCTGCCGCCCAAATGAAGGACAGCCTGTAGCATTTCTGCGCAGCTTGCTTCGCATTCTCCTGATTATGGGGCATGAGTTTATTGGCAGCAACATTTCTTTGCGCGCCGCAGCCCTGACTTTTTCCGTAGTGCTGTCTATGGTGCCCCTGCTGGCGATGAGCACAGCCATTCTCAAAGGCTTGGGCAATGGCCAGCAAATGCGAATAGCGGCCTATCATCTGATTGACCAGCTTGATCCAGATGCAGCGATAAAGGCTGCGCAAAAGGAAACGAGTGAGGAAGTAGCTGCGATAGAAGAAGTCCCAGAGCCAGAGCTACCCAGTCTTAACCGCCATTTGCACAATGCAGTGGACAGCATTTTTGACTATGTTGAGAACACCAATTTTGCTGCCCTTGGTGCTTTTGGTATTGCAGGTTTGCTGATTGTGGTGATCACGGTGCTAAATGCAGTTGAGGATGCAATGAATGCAATTTGGCATACTCGACGCGGTCGCTCCATTTTCCGCAAGATCATGGATTATCTCGCCTTGCTCGTTCTGCTGCCAATTTCAGTGAACCTTGCATTAGGTGCTGAAGCAGTGCTGACCTCGCAGAAGATTATGAAATATTTTGCGGCCTTTGTTCCATCTGCTTGGACAGGAAACCTCATTCTCAAACTGCTGCCCTTTGCTTTTATTACGCTTTCGCTAATGATGATGTACCTTTTTTTTCCTAGCGTTAAGGTAAAAACAGGTGCAGCCTTCTGCGGTGCGCTTTTTGGCGCGGTGTTTTGGTTCATTGTGCAGCGACTCTACGTGATGCTGCAAGTTGGGGTGGCAAATTACAATGCGATTTATGGTTCTTTTGCCACGGTACCGCTATTTCTAGTTTGGATACAACTTGGCTGGATGTTTATTTTACTTGGTGCGGTTTTGGCCTATGCTATCCAAAATCGCAACCACTATCGCCTACCCGGTGCGGAAAATACAGTGCAGCAGCGGCTTCAGCAGGCATTTGATGTTCTACTCGCCGTATATAGCGATTTTACCCATGCTGAGGCAACCGGAGAGGAACGACTTGCCAAAGTATGCGCTGTGCAAAACGAAGCTAATCTTGAGCAGACCATTGAACTGCTAATTAATGGTGGCCTACTGCATGAGTTTGAGCAAAACGGAGTAAGTTCCTATATTCCTGCTCGACCTATGGAACAACTTGATTTTAGTCACGTAGTGCGGTTGGTCTTTGGGCGTGGCTCAGAAAAAGATTCTCTAGGCAGCAAATTGGCTGAACAGGCATTGCAGGCCGCAGAAGCAGCAATCACGACTACAGTATTACCCCTAGCAATTCGTCTGAACAAAGAAGTCTAAAAGCAGGTGACTCACTTGCTGTTATCGATAATAAAAAATTGTGTGTTTAAAATAGACAATGGAAACAAATCCTTCTCTTACCCTTTTGCCTGAAAGTCGCTTGATTGACACCCACTGCCATTTAGACATGGCAGACTATGAAAGCGATTTAGAGCAAGTTCTTGCCACTGCGCACCGTTGTGGTGTGACGCGCATCATCACGATTGGCATTGATCTCGCCAGTTCATGCCAAGCTGTTGATCTCGCTAAATCTTACGAAGGCGTTTATGCAGCAGTTGGTATTCATCCTCATGATGCTGATGCCGCAGATGAATCCGTCTTTCGTCAGCTAACAGAACTGGCTGCTGCGTCTAAAGTTGTTGGCTTTGGCGAAATAGGTCTTGATTACGCAAAAAAATATTCGCCAAAAGATGTCCAGCTCCGCGTCTTTGCTCGTCAACTAGAATTAGCCAAAGAATTGCAATTGCCTATAATTATTCATGATCGTGAAGCGCATGAGGACACGTTGCGATTGCTCAAGGAAAAAGGGCCTTTTCCACAGGGCGGCGTGATGCACTGTTTTTCTGGTGATACAGCATTAGCCGAAAAAGTGCTGGAACTCGGTTTTTACATTTCCATACCCGGCATTATAACCTTTCCAAATGCAACTATAATGCGCGAGGCAGTACAGGCAGTGCCATTAGAAAAATTGCTCTTGGAAACCGATGGTCCTTTTCTTTCGCCGGTGCCATTCCGAGGCAAACGCAATCAGCCTGAATATTTGCTGCGCACTGCCGCTGTAGTAGCAGAGCTAAAAGGCGTAAGTCTTGATGAAGTTGCCCAACAGACGACGAAGAATGCTGAAAAACTCTTTGGCTTAAATAGCTAACGCAACAAACATCTACAATGAACAGCAAAGTCCACAATATTGTCACTACGCCCGGCAAGAAGAAAATTTTAGCCATTGATGCGGGCGGCACACGGGGAGTTATTTCCGTTGAGATTCTTGCCTGCCTTGAAGCAATGCTCAGAAAGACATTAGGTGCGGATGACAGCTTTGTTCTATCTGATTATTTTGATTTTTTCGCCGGAACAAGTATCGGTGCCAATATTGCCTGTTTTTTGTCATTAGGCATGCCGGTGGAAAAAATCCGGGGCGTTTCCAAAGAGCATGTTCGGCTGTCTTTTGCCAAAAATTCATGGCGCTGGCGCTGGCGTTCTAAATTTGACGGACAGTATGTCACCACAGCGTTAAAAAATACAGAATACGATATTCTTAACTTGGCACGATAAAAAAACATCCCCTTGCAGAGAGGAAAAAGACTATGGCAACGCTCCAAGTAAAGCAGGTCAACCAGCAGGGGCAGCTTTCCATTGGGAAGAAGTACAGCGGCAAAAAGGTTGAAATACAAGAATATGCTGATGGAACGGTTGTTCTCCGCCCGGTTGAAATCATCAGAGAATTTGAATTGCGGCTGCTGAAGGACTCTGCATTTCAACAGCGGCTTGGCAGCTTTAACCGCTGGGAGCAGGAGAGCAGCCCTGCCGAGACAGATTTGAAATGCGGCCCTGTTTCGGGTTGTCTTATCAGTTCAACCGATCTGGAGACCCGTTATTCCTATCTCGTGACCCGTTCAACCGATCTGCGGAGCGGTTCTGCGGGTGTGTAGGGGCGAACAATCGTTCAGCTCTACCGATGAACCATCGCCGCGATCTGCTCCACCTCCACCAGCCTTCGTTTATAGCCGGTTTTGGCGATTTCCTTCTCTGCGGCGGCCAGATGCTCGGCGGCGGTGTGCGCCAGAACAGCTTTGCCGCTGGCAAGAGCAAGCCGTGCAGCCTCCAGATGGCAGTCAATGAGGTGTAGCTGCATTCCGCTGCGCTGGGCAAGCTCTTCGCATTCCAGCAAATCCTGTTCCGCAGCCGGAAAATGCGCTGCCCAGCGGCCCCACGCGGCGCGGGCGAGCAGTCCACGCGGCAAATCATCCTCCTGACCCGCTTCCCGCAGGCCATCAACCGCCTGATTGAGCCATTCAACCGCTCTGCGGATTGCTTCAACGGCTCCGCTGACCGGTTCATCCGCTCTGGCGGGCGGTTGAACGCAGGCCAAGTCCGGTGCAAGGCCGGAAATGACAGGCAGACCAGCTTGCGCAATTGCTTCCTGCACAGCGGCGCGTCCCAGAGAGAGTTTGTCCAAGGCATTAGACAATAAACCAAGATGCTGTTTCGCCCATTGCAGCGTCTTCTCCGCCCGCTCACGCACTTCCGGCCATGCGCCGCCAGCCAGCAGTAGGTCGCAATACTGAAATCCCCGCAACGAAAAGAGCCGGTCATATTCCGGCTGCCATTCCTGCTGCATCTGCTCCGCTTCAGCAAACAAGGAGTGGCTCTCCGCCAGTTCTCCGGCCTGATGCAGGGCATCGGCAAGGGTTGTACGTCTGGCCATGCGCTGAAAAGCGTCTCTGCTTTTGTCTGCAAGCTCCACGCTCTGCCGTCCGGCCACAACTGCCTGCGTAACATCGCCGCTGGTCAGATATAATTCGCTGAGGGTGGAGGCAGTTGCTGCCGCTTCTATCCAATTTTCCTGTTTGATCAGCATCTCCAGCCCTGCCTGCATCGGCTCCGCCGCCTCGGTCAGCCGTCCAAGGGCACGCAGGCGGAATGCAGCCCAGTTGAGGACTGCTGCCTTGGCAGCATCAGTCAACCCTGCGGCTGGCGTGCGCCACGGCTCCGTGAAAAAATGCGCCACGACCGCCAAGTCAGCAGCAAACGCGCCTATTTTTTTGGGAAGATAATGTTCATCTTGCCGCAATATCCTCGGCCAATACACCTCATACAGAGCCTCATTGTGCATCCCCGCTGCGCAGCCATGCCGCACCGCCGCAAAGAGCGGCTCCATCTCCTCCAAGGTGTCGGGCAGCTCCTTGGCCGCACTCTTGAAATACTCGTACAGCCGGACATGCGCCTGCTGCCAGCTCTCCGGGTGCAGCTCGGCCAGCCGCTTGCCGAAATACTGGCGCACCAGCGGGTGGGTGTCAAGGTTCTGCGGCTGCTCCGGGCGGGCGGTGTTCAGCAGGCTTTGCTGGCGCAGCCGTGCGCAGGCGGCGCGGAACACCCGCTCATCGCTGGGCAGATTGAGGATACCCTCCTTGCGCAGACAGGACATCGCCGCCGCAGAAACCGGGCGGTCGAACAGGCCCAGGCTGAAGAGAATTTGCAAGTCCGGGCTGCCGGAGAGCTGCCGCTCGTAGGCGGCCATCACCTTGAAGGCGTGGCGGCTCTCGCGGGTTTCCTCCGGGAAATCAGTCAGACAGCGCAGCGTGTCCTGCTTGCGGATGTCGCCGTCTTCGTATTCGCGCAAATACTTGGCCAAGAGGCTGAGGGACAGGGCGTGGCCGTTGTACGCCTCCACCGCAGCGGTCAGCTCCTTGTCCGTGCCCTTGATTGCAGCGGCCCGGAACAAGGCAATGCCCGCTGCGGCGTTGAGCGGCTTCAGCGCGTGCGGCAGCAGATGCGGCCTGCCGTCCAGCTCCGTCACCGGCTGCCGGGAGGAAATCAGCAGCAGGCCGTTGTTGTGCGCCGCAAGCTGCTTGCACAAACTGAGGAGACCTTTGTCCTTCAGCGCGCCGTTCATCACCCCGGCCACAGGATGCTGGAGCGGCTCCAAGCCGTCGAGCAGCAGCAGCGTGCGCTGGCGGCGCACCAATTCAGCCAATTTCACGCCCCGGTCATGCTCCGAAGGAATCGGCTTGCCGTCATAACCGAAAAAAGCCAGCGCTTTGTCAAAGAATTCCGCCGCCGATGCCTGCTTGTCCTCGCTGGAGCCTTGCGAATAAAACGAGTAGGCGTAACCTGCATCCGCGCCGCAATACCGCTTATCGTCAATCCACTTCTGCATCAGGGCGGTCTTGCCCGCGCCGCCCATCGCAGTGAGCACGAGAACGTTGATGCCGTCCTCCTGCCAGGCCTGATCAATCAGCGCAAGCTCGTCTTCGCGGCCAAAGAGCTTGGCATCGGTCGTTGGCAGGCGGGTGAGGTCGAATTTGTTGGATAAAGGGGGCGGCGGGGAGGGCGGGGTGTTTTCCTGACCGCCGGAATAAAAGTTGACAACCCCTGCGTTGAACCGCTCAACCAGATTGCCGACAGTTCTGCCGCCAGCGGCACCATGCCGCAGTGCCGCTGGCCCTATCGCTTTGGGCAGCCGCCT